>DASYWB010000295.1:0-18642 GCA_035936495.1 Thermomicrobiales bacterium | reverse complement strand
CTACAGATCCACTCCCGCGGCTATTCTCGCCGGCTCTAAAAGGCCGCTACAACCGGGATAGGCAGGCCAATCAGTCGCGCCACCAACGCCTACACACGCTTGCTGGCGATGTAGAGCAGGTGGGCGCTCATGCCGAGGATGCTGGGGTCGCTGGCGGTGCGGATCACGACGTCAAGCGCCTTCCGATAGGCGGCAGGATCATGAGCGGCGAGTTCCGCTAACGCCTCTTGCACGTCCGAAACGATGCCCTCGCAGGCAAGCAGCGTACGCGTAGCGAAGCCGTGACCGTCGAAGAAGGGGGCGATTTTCTCGGGCCGCACGCCGTAGCCCCCGGTGAATCGCCCTGGCACGTCGTTGATGAACGCTCCCTCCTCCAGCACGCGCTCCACAAACACGGGTTGAGTCAGGTGACGGCGCTCGCCGGGCAGGGCCGGGGTGCGCCGCAGGAAGGCATAGCGTGGCATCAGGGCCACGAACGCCATCCCACCTGGACGCAGCACGCGCGCGAGCTCGGCGGCGGCTCGGTCCCGGTCCATCCGGTCGGGCAGGTGATAGACCGGTCCGAGTGAGAGCACCGCGTCGAAAGAGCCGTCGGGCCGGTGGGAGAGGTCGCGGGCGTCGGCCTCAACGATCATCTCCACGAGCCCACCCGCCTTTGATTGGGCTACCTTGGCGCGAGCGATGTCGAGCAACGCCGGCGAGAGGTCAGCCAGGACGGCGCGATAGCCGCGCTCCGCCAGCCGAAGGGTGTACCGGCCGGGACCGCCACCGAGGTCAAGTGCGCGCGCCGGCCGGCAGGTGGAAGGCGAGGCCGTGGCATGTGACGGCGAATTCGGTGGCACCGTCAGCGGGATTCTCAAGCCGGGCCCATTCCCGCTCGCCGAGATCGTCGTAACAGGCGCGCACGTCTCCGTGGGTCAAGAGGCCGCTCGCCTGGACCAAGAATCAAGAATGAGGGGTTGTCTTTCACATGGAGGCAGCCGTAGGCTCGAGACTATACCACCTCCAATTCAGCCCGACGGCCTTTCATTGTCTTCGGTACGTTCGGAGTCGGCGTCCCTCCGATCGGTCGGAAGGAGCGGCGCATGGACAGGCCGAGAGATTCGAGGCGTGCGTGATCGCCGGACAAGCCCGGCACCTTGCGAGGAATCAGCGTCGGCGTTTCGGGACAGGGGCCTGGTTTCCACCTACGCCGGTTCCCGGACCACGGCGCGTGTCTGGAACCACGGCAGCGCGCTGAGCGACGACGTCGATAACCGCTCGCGTTCAGTCGCGGTGACGATCAACTGGCATCCCAGGGCGCTCAGCGTCCCAATGAGGTGTTCCGCCCGTTCACCGTCAAGCTCCGAGAAGACGTCGTCGAGCAGAACAGTCGGCGGCTCCATCGCCTCTCGCCTCATCAGATCCGCTTCCGCTAACTTCAGCGCCACCACCGATAGCCGTTGCTGCCCCCGGGAGCCATAAACACCGACATCCATATCGTCGATTGCCAGCGAGAAGTCGTCTCGCTGGGGTCCAAGCAGACTCAAACCGCGACGGATCTCTTCCGCCCTCACCGAGGCGAGCTGCTGCGTCCACTCCCGAGCGACGACAAGTCCGAGGTCATCCGCGTTCGTTCCGATAGCGTACCGGTGCATGCCGTCGGTGACGACGTTGGATCGGTAGGTCGCCGATAGGCTCCCTTCCGCGATTTGACCGAACCGGGCGTTAGCGAGCCCGTCGATGTTGCTCACGGCCAGGAGACGGTGCGCGATGACGGTCGCTCCCGCGGCGATGACTTCGTCATCCCAAAAAGCGAGTTGCGAAAGCGTCGCTGGTGCATTGGGCGAAGCCCGATCGCGGCTCAACGCTCGCAACAGCCCGTTTCGCTGGCTGAGGACACGCACATAGCGAGAGAGGGCGCGGAGATATCGACGGTCCACCTGGGACAGCATGACGTCCAGGTAGCGGCGACGCTGAGCCGGCGGCCCAGCCAGCAGACTCACGTCCTCCGGCGAGAAACTGACGACCTTGAGCAGACCGACGGCATCGAGGACCCGTTTGGAAACTCCGTCGACGCTGACCGTCTTCCTGGCGCTCCTCGTCTCAGGGTCCACCTGTAAAGCGATCTGAAGCTCTAGCTGCTCTTGGCGGGTGATGACGGTCCCGCCCACCCTGGCAAACGGTGGAAGGCCGAACTCCTCTCCACTCCCGCGGCAAACGAGCTCCCGCTCGTTCGCCGAACGGGCGCCTTTGAGCGTGGCAAGCAGCAGAACCGACTCGAGGAGCGTGCTCTTGCCACTCGCGTTTGGACCGATGACGCGGAGCCCCTGAGGTGGGATTTCAAGCGAAAGCGCCGTGTAGGAGCGGAACTGTTCGAGGCTCAACGATGAGAGATGCATCCGGGCGGCACCATGCGTTTATGTCGAGCCTATGACCATCGGCATGATGACATGATCGTACCGCTCATCGCCGGCCAGTTTGATGACACCCGCCTGATTCGCGCCGTTGAACCCCAGTTGGATCTGGCCGTGGCGGAGGACGCCGAGGACATCGACCAGATACCGGGCGTTGAACGCGATGTCAGTCTTCGTTCCCGTTATCGTCGCGTCGACGAAACTCTGGCTCGTGCCGCGCTCAGCCGCGTTCGCCGAAATCTCTACTGAGCCAGGTTCCAGCTCGTCATCACCGGGATGCACCGTTAGGCGGACCACGTCATTATTGTCGCGCGCGAAGTAACTGGCACGGCGCACAGCGTTCAGGAAAGGCTCCCGCCCGAGCTCAACGGTCGTGTTGAACTCTCGTGGCACGATCTGCATGACGTCTGGAAACGCGCCATCGATGAGTCGCGAAAGCAGCTCGGTCTCGCCGACACGAAACACGAGTTGCCCCCGGCTGGGCGTGATCGCCAGCCGGACGGGGTCGGTCTGGTCGCCGATGATTCTCGCGAGCTCTCGGAAGGCCTTGGCCGGGACGATGGTGTCGAGGGTTTCCTCAACGCTCGAGGCAAGCGAGCCGGTCCTGACCGCCATGCGGAAGCCGTCGGCCGCCGCCATCGTGACCGCCTCGCCCTGAAACCTCAAGAGAACGCCTGCCAGCACCGGTCTACTCTCGTCGGTGGCGGCAGCAAACTCGACTTGGGAGATCATCTCTCGCAGGACCTGCGGATCGAGCTCCGTCGAGAACGCGGCGGCTTCGGCATCGAGGCTCGGAATGACGGGGAAGTCCTCCGCGTCGATGCCATTGATCGCCGCGGTATCGCGCCCACTCTTCACGGTGAGCGCTGTCTTTGACGACTCCACCGAGAGCTCGACCGGCCCGCTGGGAAGCGTGTTGACGAACTCGTTGAGCAGACGGGCATCAACCGTGGTGCGCCCTTCCTCTTGAATGGACGCTTCAATCCAGGTCGTAATGCCGATCTCGAGGTTCGTGGCGGCGATACGCAACCGGCCCTCGTCGGATGCGAGCAGCACGTTACTCAGCACCGGCAGCGCCGTCTTGGACGCCACGGCCCGCGACACCTGAGCGATTCCCCGTTGAAGCTGATCCTGGAGACACGAGACTTTCACCGCCGGGACCTCCTCGAGGGTGTCCGTACACACCTAATTCGCTGAGTATATCACAGCGACAAACGGTTCCGGCGCCGCGGCTGGGACGCACGAGCCAGAGCGCGCAGCGCATTTGCGCGTTAGCCGTGACAGCTGGCCGGAGCCTTCCCGGCCCTCTCCCCTCGGCATCGCAAGTTGCCTCCTTGACAACGAACTGTTGTTCTACTATCATTGATCTAGAACGCTTGTTCTTTCTGAGTGCGGAGAAACTCTATGGACAATACCACCGGTTTTGACCCTGGTCGATACCTCACCCGCGTCAACGGCTCCGAGTATCTGGAGGTCAAGTGGCGGCTGGTCTGGCTGCGAGACCAGCACCCGGAAGCCCAACTTGAGACCGATCTCGTCAATCATGGCGACGACTTCGCGCTCTTCCGCGCCAAGGTCACACTGCCCAGCGGTGCGGTAGCGACCGGCTGGGGTAGCGAACATCGCGATGACTTCCGGGACTATATCGAGAAGGCTGAGACGAAGGCGATCGGACGCGCGCTGGCCGCTCTCGGATTCGGCACGCAGTTCTGTCCTGATTTCGATTTCGGTGCGGCGAGGGGAAAGGTCGTCGACGCGCCCATCGACTTCGCCGCCACCCGGGGCAACCGACGAGACGCGGCTCGGCAGCCGGCTAGCTCGGTGGCCGCATCAGCAGAAATCGGTGCCACGGCGAAGCAGCTGAAGTTCATCGAGGCCATGGCGCGAGAAGCAAACCTCACACCGGCAGAGGTCGAGCAGATCGCGTTGGAAGCCTTCGGAGGTTCGACGCGTGGCCTATCACGGCAAGATGCGTCCGCGCTCATCGATCGGCTCCGTTCCCGGATGACGGACTCCGCTCTCGCCTCTTAGCATTCGCCTTCCACGGTGACGATCACCCCGAGGAGCATCTCAATGACCACAGTCACCCCGGTTTCCGGTTCCGCGTCAGCGTCGACTAGCAGCACTCAATCCCGACTGTCCGTGCTCGAACAACGTCTAGAAGAGGGATATGCCCGCATCGAGCAGGCGCTGCAACAGGGCGGCGACGTCGAGCGGTGGGAGTCATTCTGGATCACGTTGCTGAAGGAATACGAGGCGCTCTGCGACGGATTCGCGGAAGCCGCGTAGCGCCCTCGGGCGTCTCGCGTTCCCCTGGAGATTGCTCGGCTGATTGAAGTCGGGGGGGCGCGAGCGTATGTCGCACCTCCCCGTCAGTCGTTCAAGCCGTCCCTGGCGGTCCTTAGAGCTTGCGCCAATAGGCGGGGTGCATCGGGGATATGGACGGGGCAGGGACTGCGCGATCATTCGGGACGTTGTTCACGCGTTCTGAATGAGGAGCCCGCCCGTGCCCGCCATCCAAGCATGCATCATCGAGCCCATCGGGGACCAGTTCTGTGACCTGCTGCCACCGCGCCACATCGAGCATCCGCTCGGCTGTCACCGACCGCGGGTGCCCGACCGAGTCGTCTTCGACAAACTCGTCCAGGTTCTCGTGTTCGGGTGCGCCTACGAGCGCATCGCTGACGACACCTGCTCGGCGACCACGCTGCGCCGACGCCGGGACGAATGGACCGACGCCGGCGTGATGGACCGGCTTCAGGCGCTGGTGCTCGACGCCTACGACCAGATGATCGACCTGGAGCTGGGCGATGTGGCCGTCGATGGCTGCGTCACCAAAGCTCCGTGTGGCGGTGAGCTGGCCGGGCGCAGTCCCGGCGATCGGGGCAAACAGGGCATCAAACGCTCGACCGCCGTCGATGCGCACGGTATCCCGCTTGGCGCCATCGCCGCCCCGGCCAACCACCATGATTCCCCGCTGTTGGACCCGACCCTCGACACCCTGGCGGTCTTCGGACCGTGCTCCGCGCCCATGACCGTCCATCTCGATCGGGGCTATGATTCCGGCGTGACACGCGAGCGGCTGGACCGCCGTGGCCTGCGCGCCGAGATCTCCCCCAAGGGGAAACCGGCGCCGCTGGCGGCAACGAAGCGATGGGTCGTGGAACGCACCCACGCCTGGATCAATGCCCACAAGAAGCTGGTGTGGTGTACCGAGCGCCGGGCGCGGGTCATTGCCTTCTGGCTGGCGTTCTCGGCGGTGATCATCATTGTCGGCCGGCTCGTGCGCCAAGGCTGGACCCGCTACCGCTGGGAAGGTCGTCCTCGTCGTCGACCATGAGGACGTCCCTATTGGCGCAAGCTCTAACAGACGTGTTTATTGGGTTCAGTATCGGGGTTTGCACCCCACGCGGCACCGGTCGCCACCGTTCATTGCGACATCCTGGATCTGAATTCGGCATTACGCGGACCTCTCCGCGATCTCAACAGGATGCGACCCAGGCTGATCGGCGGTCCCGAATGATGTTCACCACCTGGCCGCTCTGTTCCAGATGCGAAAGCGCCGCGTAGATCGTTGGCTGAATCAAATAGTAGACGGCCGCTTCATGCGGATCAGCTTCGAATGCTTCCAACATGTCGACCATGAGATCGTCCATCGTGCGCGGCTCGCTCAGTGACTTCAGGATCGCGTCAAGGAGCCGGGTGACGAGATCTCGGTTCAAGAGTATCAGCTCGGTAAGCGATGCCGTGACGTCGCCATGGCCGGGCATCGCCACGTCGTACTCAACCGCTGCCACGGTATCGAGAGAGGCAAGATGCTCCGATATGGAGCAGATGTAGGGAATCTTGAACTTATCGATCGCGTCCTCGGGCAACACAATGTCGGCGCAAAAGAAGACGCCATCCACTCGGTACCCGACCTGCCCGGGAGAGTGACCGGGCAATGACACGACGTTGATCTCTCTACCCTCGATGAATGTGATTCCGGGAGGAAGCACCTGATCGACCGGGCTGCTCTCCGCCAGCAGGAACCGCCCGCGCATGCTGGCGGGCGGATCGGCTCCCGCGTAGAGCATCCGGGGCATCAGCTCCGGATGCCGCAAGATCGCCTCATCTATGGGTGGCGCGTAGACCCGAGCCCCGGTTCGTCTCACGATCGCCGCGTTGGCGCCAAAATGATCGGCGTGGGCGTGCGTGGTGAGAATGCCCACCACCTCACCGCCTGCCCGCTGGATTTCCTTCAGCACGCGCTTTCCATTGGACTCGCTCAGCCCGGTGTCGACCATCAGCACGCGCCGTTCGTCGAGCCAGATGACACCGACGTTCACGCCACCCGCGACGTAGCCGGTGCGTTCGCTCAGTCGCTCCACCACCATATTCTCCAGCTTCAGGGGCTATACTGGCAATCTTGCACACCGCGCCGATCCAGGATACGTATCCATGACCGCACCGGCAATTGGCAACCTTGCCCACATCATTTCGGTCGATCAGTTCGACCGCCCCGCGCTTGAGGATCTCTTCGACCTGACTGACAAGATGCGCGCGCTGACGCCTGGTGCGTCGCCTCTCGCTGGGCGTATCTTGGCGACGCTCTTTTATGAGCCGTCGACGCGAACGCGGTTGAGCTTCGAGTCGGCGATGCTGCGGCTTGGTGGCAGTGTGATATCGACCGAGAACGCACGTGAGTTCTCGTCCGCGATCAAGGGAGAGTCGGTCGAGGATACCATCCGCATTTTGAATGGCTACGCGGATGCCATTGTGATTCGCCACTTCGAGCAGGGATCGGCGGCCCTCGCCGCGCGTGGCTCGCAGGTCCCAGTGATCAATGGCGGAGACGGCGCCGGTGAGCATCCGACGCAGGCACTGTTGGACCTGTATACCATCCAACATGAGCTGGGGAACATAGATGGGCTTCGGGTTGCCCTGGTGGGTGACCTGCGATTCGGCCGCGCGGCGCGGTCGTTGGCCCGCCTGTTTTGCCTGACTCGTGGCACGACCCTGACCTTTGTCTCGCCGCCGGTTGTCCCCATGGGAGAGGACGTTCGCGCCGCTCTCAACCAGCACGGAGTCGCCTGGCGGGAGGAAGTCGATCTGCGGGCGGTGCTCCCGGACGTCGACGTGGTCTATCAGACGCGGATTCAGCGCGAGCGGTTCCCCACTCCTGAAGAGTACGCATCGGCGCACGGTGTGTACGTCATTGATGCGGAAGCCATGCAGCTGCTCCCAAGGACGTCCATCGTTCTCCATCCGCTGCCCAGGGTTGACGAGATAACCCGCGAGGTGGACCAGGACGCTCGCGCCGCGTACTTCCGTCAGGCTCATAACGGCGTCTTCGTCCGCATGGCATTGCTCTCTTCCCTCCTCCAGTAGCGCATTCACGCATCGTCCAGGTCGCTTTGCACGTTTTCAGGGCCCTGCCGGTACCGTGTTCGTGGACGGCGCCAGCGGGCTTCCTCGACCGAACGGTCGTGCAGCACGGCCGAAACCCCGAGACCCGCCAGGAGCAATCCCACCACGGACAGGACCTGGACCACGCCGAACAGGTCGGCGAACGCCGCGGCAAAAAAGATGGGCACGAACGACACACTGTTGGAGATCGTGAAGAACGTGGCATAGACCCGCGCTCGGATACTCTCATGCGACCGTTCCTGAAGCACCGTCTGCGCCGGCACCAGGATGAACGCGTTGCAGATGCCGAGGAGCGCGGTCAGCGTCCCGGCGGTGACCGTCACGAGGGCCACCGGGACCGGTCCGTTGAGCCAGACGATCTCGAGCAGCTCCCGGCTCATCGCGGTCAGCAGAATCATGATTCCCGCGAGCGTCATCGACCAATCGACGAGCGTCGCCCGTTCGACGCGCCTGGAGACGCGTCCGACGACCAGCACACCGGTCAAGACACCGAGGCCCGCGGGAGCAACGATATACCCGATGTCTTCCTTCGGCAGCCCGACCACTCCCGTAATGAACTCAGGACCCAGCGCGGCAACCATCAGGAATGTGGTCGCCGCCAGCGTTAGGTGCCCGATCGCCTTCATCAGCGTCGGGTCCTGCAGGATATAAACTAGCCCCTCCTTGATATCGCCCCAAAGGCGCGCCATTGGATGCGCGGCATCCACGGCTCTGGTCCCAGTGTTACCAACGATCCTCGGCAGCGTGACGATCAGCGCGGCGCAAGCCAGGAAGACGACCACCGTCAACGCTAGGACGTTGTCGATACCGATGAGCTTGACGAGGATTGGCCCGACCGTGGCGAACCCAAGCAACTGAGCGGCGGTGAAGGTCAGGTTGAAGAGCGCGTTGGCACTCATGAGCTGGTGGCGCGGGACCAGGGCGGGGATGCTGGCACCTTGGGCGGGTGCGAAGAACTGACCGGCGATGCCAAAGAGAAACGTGCCAAGGTAGTGGGCGACCAAGATCGTTTGCACCTGCCATTCCGGTCGGATGAACAGCAGCATCACCACCGCGACGCCGCGGAGCACATTGACGACGGCCATCAGTGTCCGGCGGTTGACGCGGTCCGCCACTACCCCGGCGATCGGCCCGAATAGGACCGACGGCAACGAGAACGCCAGGATCACCAAGCTGATCGCGGTGTTCGCTTGCTCGATCCCGTGGATCTCCACGATCTCCCGCACGCGCAGGAGCAGGGCGAAATTGATGATGTTGTTGGCGGTTTGGGATGCGGCTTGGGCTATCCAGAGCCGGAGGAACGCCCCATTGCGGAGCACCGCTCTGAAGGAGCTCGGCTCCCCCAGGGGCACCGTGACCGCGGCCGGCGCCTGCGTGATAGCTGGAGCTTCCGATGCATTCGGGTCGGCTTCTTGTGTCGTGCTCACTGGCCGGGTGCTTCCGCCGTACTGGCGGAGCGTTCCACCGGCGTGCCGAACCCCGGCCCCCGGCTCACGAAAGCCTTCAGCCGCTTCTCGAGCGTTCTTCGCGGAAGCAGCACCTTGTGTTGACAGCCATGACAACGCAGCCCGATATCCGCGCCGATGCGAACGACGGTCCACTCAGACGAGCCGCAGGGATGCGGCTTCTTCAGACGAACGACATCATCCAGGTGGACTTCCAGCGGTCCGCGATTTGCCACGGCCATCCAACGCTCGCCTCCTCACCGATCGCGGCGATGCCGGCCGGCTAGCGGGATACGAGGATCTTCCCGCGAACGGTGCATACTCCCAGCGGCGTGCTTAGGTCAAGCCGGGGATCTTCATACCGCCGGTCAAGGCGGCCATCTTCTCTTCGGCCACCGTCTCGGCGCGGCTCATCGCGTCCTGGACGGCAGCGGTGATGAGATCCTCCAACAACTCGACGTCTTGGGGATCGACCGCGCTGGGGTCGATCTTGATGCCATGAAACGCCCTGGCACCGGTGACCTTGACCGTCACCACACCCCCACCCGCCGATCCTTCCACGATTGTCTCCGCCAGCTCGTCCTGAATCTTGGCGAGGCGGTTCTGCATCTGTTGGATCATCTTCATATTCGGCTGGCCCATCGGCTCGATCTCCTTTGCAATCCCCGCCGGTCCGGCGAGGGCGAACTCGCATCGCCGTGGTGCAAGCGTTCACCAACGTCGCGATGCAACGCCCATCATAGCCTATGGCGCCTCCTAGCTCGCCGCCACCGACGCCCGTGACCTCCTCGTGCGAGACGCCCGCTCGATCATTTCCCGGGCACTCTCCCTCGCCGCCCGCGAGACGGGAACACCATCCACCATCGCCGCAAGCTCCTCAATGCGCTGATCGTCCCCGATTTCCGCGACGCGGGTGATGACACGGCCCTCTTTCTCGGCCTTGGCGATCTGGTAGTGGGTGTCGGCGTACGCCGCGATCTGCGGCAAATGCGTGATCACCAACACCTGGTGTTCGGACGCCAGGTCATACAGCTTCTCGCCGACAACGCCCGCCGAGCGTCCACCCAATCCCACGTCCACTTCGTCGAAGACGAGGGTCGGTGTCGCGTCCACCTCGGAGAGGATCGACTTGATCGCGAGCATCAAGCGGGCGGTTTCGCCACCGGAGGCAATGCGCGCCAGCGGCTTGAGTGCCTCACCCTGGTTTGGGGAGATCATGAATTCCACGTGGTCGACGCCCGTCTCGTCGAACGCCACCGTCCGGTCGCCGCCATTGATGTCCGGCACTGGAATACCCGTCGGTTCATCCGTCTGCTCCACGAGGACCTCGATCCGGGCGCTGCCCATCTTCAGCTCGGCGATCACCGCCTCGACCGCCTCTGCCAGTTGCCGGCCTGCGCGTTGTCGTTCGCGCGAGAGCTCGGTCGCGATCTTGCCCGCCTGCCGCAGTTGCTCAGCTTCGCGGGCGCGGAGCGTCTCAATGCCGACCGCATCTTCGGTCAGGCTGGTAAGCTCCTCGGCCGCCGCACGCCCATACGCGATGACCTCCTCGATAGTGGACCCATACTTCCGCCGCAAGCCCTTGAGCAAGTCCAGGCGGTCCTCCACCTCGGACAGCCGGACCGGATCAATATCGATCTGCTCCTGGTAGTCCCGAACCTCCGCCGCGATGTCATCAAGCAGGAAGATCGTCTCTCTCAGGCGCTCTGCCAACGACTGCATCCCGGCGTCGACGGCCGCCACGTCGTCCAGGTGCGCACTGGCCGTCCGTAACGTGTTGATCCCCGTGGCATCGACGGCGGTGATGTCCGCCTCGCCAGTGAGCAGCACGTAGGCCGCCGCCGCATCCCTGACCAATTGCTCGGCATGCACCAGACGCGCCCGCTCTTGGACCAGAGCGGCTTCTTCGTCTGGTTCCAGCGCGGCTGCTTCAATCTCGCTCACTTGGAAGCGCAAGAGATCAACCCGTTGCGCCCGCTCACGAGATGACTGATCGATCTCCCGGATTCTCCGGCGAAGTGACGCCAGCTCGCGAACGTGATCCGCGAAGTCTCGTCGCGCATTCAAAATGCCGGCGTACCGATCGAGCATGTCGAGCTGGGCACGCGGACGCAAGAGCGAGAGATGGTCACTCTGCCCATGGATGTCTACCAATAGGGCGCCCAAGCGGGCCAAAGCCCCCGCGGTCCGTGCTTCGCCGTTGATCCGGGCTTGGCTCCGGCCCGTGGCCGAGATCTCACGAGTGAGGACCAAGACATCCTCATCGAGTGGGATGCCGAGGTCATCGAGGATCGCGGCCAGATCCGCGCGCTCTCGCAATGCGACGAGGTCGAACGTCCCCTCTACTCGCGCCTGTTTCGCTCCCGTCCGGACGACGTCGCTGCCGACCCGATCGCCAAGGACGGCGCCGAGCGCGTCGATGAGGATCGACTTTCCAGCACCGGTCTCGCCCGTCAGGGCGTTGAAGCCGGGGCCGAGCTCGAGCCGGATGTCATCAATGATGGCAAAATCGCGAATGCTGAGTTCCAACAACATAGATAGGCCCACGAAGCGCCGGCCGCCGTATGCGGCACGAAAATTGCTCCTCCATTTCGTCGTCTCACTCTGTGGAGCGAGGCGCCGTCAGGGATAGGCATACCATAAGACACGAGTCTTCACCATCGGGCCGCGCTGCTTGCACGATCGGACCCTCGTGATCTCGTCGGAGAGAGAACCACGGACCTGAAGAGGAACGCCCCGGATCGCGGCGTGCGACCCGGGGCATTTCACCTGAACCGCCTGGGTAACTAATCCGCCGCCGCGCCTTGGTTCCAGAGCGCGTTGGCAAGCCGCTCCGGACGGATCGGAATGTCGGTCACCCGGACGCCGGTGGCGTCACGAATCGCGTTGGCGACAGTCGCCGCGCCCGGGATCGCCGGCGGCTCGCCGACGCCCTTGGCTCCATACGGCCCGTGCTCCGACGGCACCTCGACCAGCACGACTTCAATGTCCGGAATCATCTCGGCCTTGGGTAGCGCGTAGTCGAGGAAGCTGGCCGTCAGCAGCTGTCCCTCGTCGTCGTAACTCATGCCTTCATAGAGCGCCCAACCGATCCCTTGGGCGACGCCGCCGTGGATCTGTCCCTCCACGGCCGCCGGGTTGATCGCGTAGCCGACATCCTGTACCGCGACGTACCGGGTGACGCGTGTCTCACCGGTGACGTCGTCTACCTCAACTTCCGCCAGGTGAACCGCGAACCCCGGCGCGCTCTCCGTTATCGCTGATGAGCCACGTCCGTAGACCGGTTCGTACTTGCTTCCCACGGTCATGCTCATACTCGCGATCTCTTTGAGGCTGACCCCCGTTCCCGGGACGCCTTTCACCTGAATCGTGCCATCGATCAACTCCAGGTCTTCCACCGCCGCTTCCATGTGCTCGGCCGCGATGTTGAGAATCTGTTGCTTGGCGTCCTCGGCCGCCCGTTGTACCGCCGGACCAACCGTGTAGGTCACCTTCGAGCCACCAGTACCGCCGGCGTAGGGAGCGGAATCAGTGCTGGCGGTCTGGACATGGATGTCCTCCGCGGGCAATCCGAACGACTCGGCCGCGACTTGCGCGAACGTCGTGTTCGTGCCATTGAGATCGACGGAACCCAGCACGACGGTCATCTTGCCATTCGCGTCCAGGCGGCAGACCGCGGTCGCCGGCTCGACGCCACCCGGCCAACCCCCAACGGCGATGCCGATGCCGCGCCCCTTCGCCCGCGACTGCTCGCGCTGTTGCCACGCCGGATGCCGCCGCAACGCCTCCAAGGTCTGCTTCAGGCCGATCTTCGGCCAGGCATTGCCGTTCGGACGTTCATCGCCATCCATGACGCAGTTCTGAATGCGGAACTCAAGCGGATCGAGTGACAGCTTGCGCGCCAGCTCGTCCATCACGGACTCGATGGCCAGCGTCCCTTGCTGGGCGCCTGGGGCACGGTAGGCACCCATCTTGGAGCGGTTCGTGAGGACCTCGTAGCCACGGATCTCTAGGTGCGGGAAGCGATAGTAGCCACCCATCAGGATCGCCGCGATTTGCAGGGGCGAGCCACCCATCGCCCCGGACTCGAACATCATCTTCGACTGGAGCGCGGTGATCGTGCCATCCCGCTTCGCGCCGACCTTCAGCTCGATCCGGCAACCGGGAGCCGGGTTAGCCGTGAGAAAGTCCTCCATCCTGCTGAACTGGAGCAATACGGGGCGCTGAACTGCCATTGCCGCCGCTGCCACCATGGGCTCGATCAGGACGAATTTGCCGCCAAACCCTCCACCTACTGGCATAGGGATGACGTTGACCCGGTGAAGCGGTACGCCGACGGTTTCGGCCACTTTGGTCCGGCAGTGGAACGCGGCTTG
The DNA here is from genome assembly GCA_035936495.1 of Thermomicrobiales bacterium. Taxonomy (GTDB): domain Bacteria; phylum Chloroflexota; class Chloroflexia; order Thermomicrobiales; family UBA6265; genus DASYWB01. The sequence goes on along the minus strand of DASYWB010000295.1, from coordinate 5,016 downwards.
GGTGCTCGTGTAGACGGTCAAATCGCCAAGCGGCTCAATCGATGCCAATGCCGCTTGCGTCTCCAGGTAGCCCTGATGCACTTCCTGAGACGTGAACGTCAGATCGACGATCTCGTCGGCTTCGGCCAGGCCCTTCTCGATGTCACCGCGGGTGAAGTGAATCGCGTTGGAGACATTCGGCGGGAGTTCTTCCTCGTCCTCGCCGCTATCCTGGGCGGCGTCGGCGTTGTGCATTGCCGCCTCTTCATCGTCCACCTGCGACGAGGCTTCCCGGACCCGTGGGGCATCTTCGGCCATCGCCTGGTCCATCGTCATCACCGCCGGGAGGGGATCGTACTCTACCTCGACCGCGGCCACGCCATCTTCCGCCGCGGCATCACTGTCGGCAAGAACCAGCGCAATGGCTTCGCCCGTGAAGGATGCTTCGCCCTGCACGAGCGGGTTCTCCCCGGGCTGGCCGTTGGCCTTCGGGGTGATGGGAAGGTCATCCGCCGTCAAGACGGCATGGACCCCCGGTATGGCCAGCGCGGCTTCCTTGGACACACGCTTCACATGGGCGTGCGCGTAGGCACTGCCTACCACGCGCGCGTGCAGGAGACCAGGCAACTTCAGGTCGGCTGTGAACCGCTCCTGCCCGTTGAGTTTTTGCGGTGCGTCAAGACGCTTCGTTCGCTTGCCAATGGTGACTGGAGCTGCCACGCTTGCTCTCCTCCCAAATTATGAGGCGCCGTCAGGCGGCACCAGAACCACGTCTGCCGCGCATTCTAGCACCGCTTGGCTAGCTCTCGGCGTGGGCGGCCAAGACATCCGCGGGTCCCCACTCGTTGACCCTCAGCGCCTGCGCGCTCATATGCGATAAGAACCCATACCGCCGCAGCGCCTGGAGAATATCGTCCGCCCGATCCGCTTCCCACAGCGTGAAGATCCGGTCATCATGGAGATCTGGTGACCAGGCCGTTAGCCAGCGAGGCGTGGCGCCCTTTGCTCCCATCTCCCGTGCGAGCGCCTCCATGCGGGTCGGAGGATCGGGCGTGGATGCTTCCGTCCCGGCTGGCGCATGGATCACGAGATACCGGGCCACGGATACCTCCTAGCGGGCGTCTGTACCGCCATCGGGCGCACCGCCCCGGCCGCGTCGCCGCCGCCGCCGGCGGCTACCCTCGCTGCCGCCTGCGCGATCTCCCGTGGCACCCTCCGCCGCCGGAGCCCCATTCTGGTGCCCCTCGTTCCGCGGTGCGAGGATCGATGCGGGTATGATCTCTGGTGTCGCCAGCCCCAACTCCGCGCTCGTGAAGACGACCTCTTGCGGCTCATCGAGGAGGCGAACCGTGACCTGCTCCTTGATGACTTGAAGCGAGACGACCATGCCGCGACCCGCGGGCGTTTCGATCTGCTGCCCCAACCGGGGCAACACCGCTTTCATCTGCTTATATTGCTCGTTCTCGTAAGAAAGGCAGCACAAGAGCCTTCCGCAGACGCCGGAAACCTTACTGGGATTGAGGGGAAGGTCTTGGGTCTTCGCCATCCCCATCGAGATCTCCGGATAGACCGGTAGCCATGATGAGCAGCAGAGTGTTCGCCCACACCGGCCCAATCCGCCAAGCAAGCGAGCCTCATCTCTTGGCCCAACCGCGTTGAGCTCAACGCGCGTCTGAAACGCCCGCGCAAGGTCGCTAAGGAGATCGCGCAGGTTCAGCCGCTCCGATGCCGAGTAATTGAGCGTCAGGACGCTTCCGTCAAAGTTGTACGCAGCGCTAATGGCTTTCATCGGCAGCTGTCGCTCCCGGATTTTGGCGCCGAATGTCTTCACAGCCTGAGAGGACTCCCGGCGCAAGAGGTGCATCCGCGCCACCTCGTCATCTCCCAGGATCCGGTCGATTGGCCGGAGATCGCCGGAAAGCAAATTGAGGCTGACTTGATGAGGCGCGATCACGACGCGCCCAGCTTCGCGCCCCCGGCTCGTCGCGGTGACAACCCAATCGCCAACCTCAACCGCGAGATCACCCGCGCTGAAGTAGAACGTTCTGCCCGAGTCGCGAAACCGAACGCCGGCCACGCGCTCGCGCGGGGTGCCGTCCGACGCCACCACGTCCTCCTCGCCGTGACACGCGCAGTCTCCGACCTTCTCACCCTGCTGGAGCCGGTCCTTGAACCGCTCGCGGGCCATTGCTCGTGCTTGGTCCAACGACATTGGTCGCGGCCCGTGCCGTTCCTCGTTTCGGCTTACCGTGTCGGCCATTGCAATACCATCGCCTCCAGAGCCAGCCGGGGGCGGACATTTGTCTCGAGATCCCCGATGCACTCGTGAACAGAACCTATTGCTCGGTGCAGCGCACCAACGTCCCAGCCACCAAAAAGCTCCGCGTACTGTTCCGCCTGTGCGGGATTCGTCATGAATCTCGGCAGGCCGAGCCGCGCCAAGAGGGCATCTCGCCACAGGCCCAGCACGGCTTCCAGCTCGAGAAAGGTCTCGTCTCGCTTCTTCGCGAAGGCGTCACCCATCCTGACCGCTGTCACCAGCCGATGATACCCGTCCGCTTGCGCCCATGTCAGCGCCCGGTCGAGCGCCTCCCGCCGGCGTTTGATCAGCGCCGGTTCAATGACCGCGCGGTGCGCCCATCCGATCCGCCCCACCGCCAACGCCGCGACGTCGCGCGCGAGTTCCTCCGTTGCGCCCGAGTCCGTCAACGACTGGACGAGAATGGGATGGGGAACCGGGCGGACATCGAGCGACTCACAGCGCGAACGAACCGTTGGGAGCAGGGTTTCAGCGTCATCCGTCAGCAGGATGAGCACCATGAAGCCAGGAGGTTCTTCGAGCGTCTTGAGCAGAGCTTCCTGAGCGACCTCTTGGAGGGTCTCCGCATCTTCGATGAGCATCACGCGCCAGCGGCCCTCCATTGGCCGTAGCGCCGACATAGCCGTTAGCTCGCGCACCGACTCGATCGTCAATGATGTGTTCTTGCCATTGCCGCGTTCCGCCAGTGCTGCTTGGCGTTCAAGGCTGAACGTTTGCACGTCGGGGTGGACACCCCGGGCAATTTTTCGGCACGACCGGCATTGACGACAGGCGATGCCGGGGGCCGGCGGCTGATCACACTGCAACGCTTGGGCAAACGCGGTCGCCAGCGCCGACTTCCCCGTACCCTCGGGACCGCCAAAGATGTAGGCGTGCCGTGGCTGGCCGCGCTCAACCGCGGATCGCAACGTTTCCACCGCATCGTCCTGCCCGCGAACCGGCCAGGCCGTGACCTCCAACAGGTCAGTTGTCGAGGGACTGGTCATCTGGTCACGCCGCCCTCCGCTTTACCGGGCGGCGACGCGAGACGGGCGCGTTGGTCTCCAAGGTTTCGCCGTTCGACAGCAACTCCACCACGCGTTGACGCTCGGTGGGCTTCAGCATCGTTCCCGCCGGCAGCTCCCGGACAAACGTCGGAATCTCAGCGGGTAGGAGGATCGGCCAGTCTGGCGCTTCCGCCTCGATATCGGCACGAGGATCGGTGAAGACAACGGCGCCGTCAACCGGGATATCAAGATCGTGCGCTTCGAGCGTCTTTTCCACCGCGTTCACCGCCCGTTCGACGTCGAGCGATGGATTACCGAGCTGGGGCCCACCCATGCCGAAGAGACGGCGCAGCCCGACGCCTTTCTTGCGCCAGCGGTTCCCCCTGACCTGGACCGCGCCCATGATCTCCCGCGGCACCAGGACGAGGACCCCCTGCGGATGCACCAGGATGTGCTCAATCGTCTGTTTCCCCAGCGTCGCGTAGTGGATGAGCGTGTACTTGTCGCCGAGACGCGACAAGGCACGATCGATGATCTGATCGTTACGGACCGGCCGATTCCACTTGCCGATTTGCTGCATGCCGTTATTGAAGATGACGAACCCGACGAGGAGCAGCCCGTACGCCAAGAGCAAGAATTGATCGTAGAGCGCGATCCAGAATGTGCTGGCCAGCAGGAGGAAACCCAACAGCGCCAGCCACCGCGCCGTGCGCTTCCGGCGCTTGATGTAGCTGAGGTCTCGAACGATACGCATGCGAATCCATCCGGAGGGTGTAAGAAAACCGCGCTTGTGAACACGCTTAGCGAACACCCGGAGTGTAGCATGAGCGCAAGCGTTTCTATCGCCCAGGCTGTAGCCCTGGAGCCCTTACGTACCGGCAAGCGGACCAAGTGTCCGCTCCGCGACGAGGCGCAGCACCGCGAGACAGAGGACCGCAATGAGGCCGAACGTGCTCGCCCTACCGGCGTGGGTCCCGAGCTCCTGCCAGCTGGCGACCAAACCAAACGGGGACTGGATGATCGCCAGGCAGGCGAGCGTTAGCGCCGAGACGGTCGTGATGGCGCCACCGATGAGGAGCACGGTGAGCGGCGCGAGCAGCCAGTCGCCACCGTACACGACCAAGAGCCCGATGGGAACAAGAATGGCCACGAGACCGGCAAGGTCCCGTGGGCGGACCGCGGGAAGCGGCAGGCGCGCCTCCGCCCGCCAGACGCTCGACGCTAGCAAGAACATGAGCACGACGCCCAAGCTGAGACCAGCCAGCAGACCGGTCACGAGCCGGATCCAGTTGTCCGGAGGGTACGGATGCCAATGGCCCAGGTCGACCAGCAACGAGTTGAGGCCGTCAATGCCCATGACACCGACAAAGCCGGCAAGAAGACCCCATGAGAGCATCGATAGATTCGCCGCGTATCGCATTCGTCCCACTGTCAGGAGGGACACAAGCGCAACGAGGCCGCCTAGGTAAATACCCGTCATCCGCGCATCGAACGGCAAGTGGTGGCCGTCGAAGATGAACGAATGACTGGGACGCTGAGCACAGAGGCCCCCCAGCAGCAGGTGCGCCTTCCGTTCGAGAGACAAAGGTGCCAAAGTGAAGACGACGGTACCGGCCAAGAGCGGAAGCCACCACCTGATGGCTGAAACCGGGCTATCCGGTGCGGCGGGGCTCCGGCGCACCGGAGCAGCGGACGGCGATCTTGTGCGTCGGTTCAGCATCGGATCAGACC
>DASYWB010000294.1:0-2084 GCA_035936495.1 Thermomicrobiales bacterium | reverse complement strand
TGGCGTGGGTCCATAGGCTGAGAATGGTCACAACGACACCAAGTGTGCCGATGGCGGTCTCCACTCAACCTCTCCCCTTGGTGCGCGCGATGCTTAGCTGTTAGCCAGGATGGCGCCCATCAGCTCCGCAGCGTGACGCCGTGCGGTCGGCATCACATGGCTATAGGTGTCCATCGTCAGGCTAATTTGGGAGTGACCGAGGATCTCCATGACAACACGCGGTGGTACCCCTTGGGCCAGTAATAGTGAGGCGCAGCAGTGGCGTAGATCGTGGAAGCGCTGGCGGGGGAGCTCGGCGTCAGCCAGGAGCCGTTGCAGGCGCTTGGTCACCGCGGTGCCATCGAGGGGGGTGCCCTTCGGCGTGGTGAAGACGAGCCCCCAATCCTGCCAGCGATCCCCGGCGAAGGCGCGCTCGAAGGCTTGGCGGTCGCGATGGGCCACGAGGATGGCAAGTGTTGGTGCAGGAATGTCCACGGTGCGGCGGGATCGCTCGCTTTTGGGTTCGACGAGGCGGAGCTTGCCATCGACGCGTTGGAGGGCATGACGGACGCGCAGCGCGCAGGACGTGAAGTCGATGTCCTCCCACTGAAGGCCGAGCGCTTCGCCCTGACGTAACCCGAGGGCAACGGCAACGCTATAGAGCGCCTCTAGCCGGTCGCCGTTGACGAAGTCGAGGAAGCAGCGCGCCTGCTCGGGCGTCAGCGGGCGGACCTCGACACGGCGGCCCTTCGGTGGATCAATAAGCGTGGCGACGTTGCGTGAGCCCAGGCCCCACTTGAGCGCCTGCCCGAGCGACCGCCGCAGGATCGCGCGGATGTACTGCACCGTGCGCGGTGAGAGGCCGGCCGCGAGCTTCTCGTTGAGCATGGTTTGAACGTGCTGAGGGCCAAGGCGGGCGAGCCGATGGTGACCTAGCGCCGGCTTGAGGTGGAGCCGGACATAGGACTCGTAGCTCTTGTAGGTGCTTGCTCGTAGTCCTGGCTTTGCCACGTCGATCAGCCAGCGATCGAGATAGGTGCCGACCGTTTCCCGCTCAGGCACCGCCGGGAGGCCCTCGTCGAGCTTCCGCTGGGCGGCGCGGAGCTTGGTCATCGCCTCTTTCTTCGTCTTGCCATAGAAAGAGCGCCGCGCGGGGCCGCCGGGTGCGTCGGCCGGCAGGGTGAGCAGCGCTTCCCAGCGCCCGTCTTTGCGTTGATAGGCCGAACCCTCGTTCTGGCCGCGCTTCTGTCGCGTCGTGTGTGGGTCTTGCATCTCGTCCATGTCCTATACTCCTATCATCCTCACCCGACGCTGATCCCGACGGGTGGAGGGTTGCCAAGGGAAGCCGCGTGCCTAGGATTCATCTAGGCCGCGGCTTTTCCCGTCTCTGGCTCCGCCTCCCAATCGACGAGTTCTTCCGTCGCGACGCCAAGCCCTTCGGCGATCTTGCGTACCGTGCTGATGCGTGGTCGCTGGATGCCATTTTCAAGCCGGCTTAGGGTCGCTTCGGCAATCCCCGTCCTCTCGCTCAGTTCTGCTTGCGTCACAAAGAGACGCTCTCGGACTTCCCGCAACCGCATGCGCATAGATCCTCCTGTTCGCGGGACGGCGAATCGCTCCTCCTCATACTATCTTATTGCTACCCTATTAACAATCAATTAGTGATAGGTTAGTATTAGGTTGTTGGAGGATTGGAACCCCTCCATTGGCCGTTCGGAATCAGTCGTCGGGAGGAAGAGGACCATGGCACAGAAGATCGCCACCCCCGCGAAGTGGACGGAGCTCTTTAGCAAGGCGGTCCGCGAAACCGTCAACGTGCGGCAGCTGGGGTCGGGCGCGTGGATCGCCACCAGCGGCACCGACCGGCGCAGCGCCTATGTGGTCTCCCTCGACGAGTGCGAGTGCCCCGGCCACGAGTACCACGGCTACTGCAAGCACCGGGCGATGCTGGCGTGGACGCTCGGGGTGCTGACCATCGGCGCCCCGGAGCCGGAGCCGCCCACCCCGGCGGCCCCAGCGGCGCGGCGCACCCCCTTCAACCTGAGCGACGCCGAGATGGTCGCCGCCAAGGCCGACGCGATGCGCCAGCACATCTACCACGGCGC
>DASYWB010000293.1:0-2739 GCA_035936495.1 Thermomicrobiales bacterium | reverse complement strand
GTCAGAAACCATCGACCTGCGCGAAGGCGCTGTTGCGTCTATCGCTTGCGCCCGTCTTGGCGGTCGGGCGTGAGATGGCCCGGGCCCGGCTGTCCTCGTCATGCATAGCAACGCTGCCGTCCTTGTGCATCCCTGAGACGGTGCCCTGGCGCCACCGGCCTCCTTCTCGGCGGCGGAACCGGACCCGGTCCCCGGCGGACAGCCCGAGCTCGACCAGCGCAGTGCCGTTCGCCGCCCGCCGTCGCCCATCCCGTCTCCGTGACCTCAACCTCAACCCTCCCCGGCGTGGGCGGCAGCCCATCGGTCCCATCGTGCCGTCGGGTTCACCACGGTTGTACTCGTACACGACCAGCGGCCGCCGGCCGAGGCTTTTTCTTTTGGCACCCCTCCGCCGGCAGCCTGGCGTCATGGTCCCCGACGTCGAACCCATGCTCGCCAGCCAGGGCGTACCCGCCTGGCACCGTGACGGCTAGGTCGAGCCGAGCGTCGGCGCTTACGCTCCCTCCAACTGCCGTTCCGCGAGAGTAGACCCAGTCATGGTGACGCGAACGATTCTTCGGAACTGGCTTCCTCTTCGGCATCGGGCTGGGCGTCCTTGGCGCCGTCCAGGTCTACATAGCCACCGAGAGATCGACCCCCGCGCTGGTGATGTCGGATTTGGCGTGTTGATCGCGATAGTTGGCGGCCTTGGTCGATTCTTCATCGAGTGGCGGCGAGGCGGCTTGGGTGACGAGCCGAAACGGTGGACGTCAATCCCTCTCAGTCGTCGGCTCGAAGGGCTCGCCGTGGCGAGCCTTGCCATTGGGGCTGGGTTCGCTCGAGCCGCCGGTGCGTCGGTTGCCGTCTACGTGGCCATCATCGCGATCGCCGTCGTCATTTGGCTTCTTTCCTTCGTCGTCAGGCGCAGCGCCTGATGGGCATCCCGTCCCACCCCGGCCGATCGGCATGCGCAGTGCTCTGTGCCAAGGAGCGGCAACGGCGTCTACGGGGTGCGACCCAAGTAGTACCGAGGTGCCGATCGTGCGGCGTCCGACAGCGGCGCCGCGTCAACGCTCTGTCGCCGCTCGGCGCTCCCGATTCCCCGATCGGCGTGTTGTCGGCCGCCGCGAGCCGGCAGTAGGAGCGCCAAGAGTCACTTGACGCGCCGCGCGTTCTGTTCCACGCGTCGCGGGGCGCGGAGGGCGTCCAGATCGATGCTCCTATGTCTTGTCAAGGGGCTGATGGGGTGGTCGGCGCTGGCGGGCTCGGTGAGGCAAGACAGGGATGAGCCACTCGGTGGAGGGCAAGCTCTTACGAGGCCGTCGTCCTGCCCGCGAGCGCGGGTGGTGGCGGCGAGGAGACCGGCAGATCGTTCTCAGGACAACCCTGGCGGGTGTCAGCCGATTATCGGGCCAGGTCTTGCCGCCAGCCGCGCTGGCGACTCAGCCGCGAGGTAGGTGGCGGTAGACCTCGCGTGCGACGTAGCGCTTGAGGATGCGGATGAGGTCGGCTTTCGATCGTCCTTCTTCGAGACGGCGGGCGACGTACGCGCGGGTGCGAGGATCGGAGGCCATGCGGGTGATGACGATGGTCCACAGCGCCGAGTTGGCTTGGCGGTCGCCACCGCGGTTCAGCCGATAGCGCGTCACCTTCCCGGACGAGGCGGGGATGGGGGCAACGCCGCACAGGTGGGCCCAGGCCGCTTCGGAGCGGAGCCGCTCGGGGTTGTCGCCGGCGGCGACCAGGAGGGCGGCGGCGGTGTCGACACCGACGCCGTGGAGGACGAGGAGCTGCGGCGCGGTCTTGGTGACGAGCTCGGCGAGGAGCGCGTCCAGGCGTTCCTTCTCCTCGTCGAGGGCGACCACGCGCCGGCCGAGCACGGCCAGCGCGGTCTTGGTCGCATAGGTGACGGGATCGGATCCCGAGCGGGGCCGGAGGCTGGCGGCTGTCGCCCCGAGGTGGAACCGGGACACGCGGCGGAAGCGTTCTCGCAGCTCATCGCAGGCGGTGAAGCCGAGGTGGCGGATTTGGTTGAGCGTCTTGATCTTCGTCGAGCGGGTGCTGCGTTTGGCCACCACGAGTGCTCGGATGGCCTCGACGTTGCCGTCGCGGGTCTTGCCCGCACCCTGGGCTCGCCTCGAGAGCGCGGCCCGGGCGGCTTCGACGGCGTCGGCGGGATCGGACTTGCCGGTCCGTCGCCGAGCCTGGCGGTTGGGGCGGTCGACCTCGACTACCTCGATGCCGGCGCCGCGCAGGTAGCGGGCCAGGCCGGCGCCATAGGAGCCGGTGCCCTCCACGCCGACGCGGGTGACCGAGCCGAACGAGCGCAGCCAGCACAAGAGCTTGTCGTTGCCGGCGGCGGACGCCTCGAACGACTCGACGCCCAAGAGCCCACCGATGTCGTCGAGCGCTGCGGCCACGTGCACGTCAAGGTGAGTGTCCACGCCGCCGGTGACGGTGCGCGTGCCTTCTACGATGGTCATCGCCATCCCTTCTCTCTCGCTAGGGGTCAAGGGGTGGCACTCGCCGCCCACTCGTGTGCGGCGGCGGTGTGATCGCCCTGCGCCAACAGGGCGATCCGCCGCACCCTTCACAGGCAAGCGCATGCCGTTGCTGTGGGCTGGGATCAGGCCGACCAATCGTTCTAAGGACAGCCGACGGCGTCAGCCGATTCTCGAGTCAGACCCTTCCCCAGGCGCCGGCTCGACCGTAGAGGGGAACGATCGCCCATCGGCGGACCCTCCATCGAACGGCACGATC
>DASYWB010000292.1:0-5373 GCA_035936495.1 Thermomicrobiales bacterium | reverse complement strand
CGCCATTCTTTGGCACACCCATCATGTTTCGTTTCAGCGCGCTCCGTGGTCAAGAAGACCGACGGGACTTCGTCGGCAGACCTTTGCCCGCCGAAATAGTACCCCTGGCCATGGTTGATGCCGAGCGCCCGGACGCCGCTGCCGTGCTGCTCCGTCTCGATCCCCCCGGCCGCGACGGCGAGGCCAAGCGTGTGGCTGAGCCTCCATCTCATCACGTGTCAACATCCGGTTCTGTGACCACCGTGCGCATAAGCCCTGTCTGGTCTGAGTTGCCGCGGAGCTCGTGGCAATCGCTGCCCATTCTTGCCCGAATGAACGGGCACCCCGAGTATCGCGGTTAGCAGCGTGGCGGCAGATGGGCCATAGGTCATGGGCCGCTTGGCCATCCGGTCCCATGGCGCTTAATGAGCCGGAATCCAGATGAGCGCGGAGAGCGCGTCGATAGGCGTCCCTCACCTTCCGCTCCGTCTCCCGGTGCGCGGGAGAGGGCCTGTTGCCAGTGATTATGGCTCGTTCAACTACGGGTGTTGATCCGACACCCTCTCCCCGGATCTCACATGAGCGGGCGTTGGGAACGCGGATCCCGCCAGTCCGAGTCGCCCGGATGGTGTCGTGGAATCGTAGGGGCACGGCGCGCTGTGCCAGGCCTCCCGACCTGCCGGCGTTTGCCAGACACCTCGCCCGGATGTCGGCTGGATGCGTTCGGGTGGAGCCGCGGGGGCGGCCGCCGTCGTCATGGATCATCGCGGCACAATTCACCCGACGCCCGTATAAATCCCTCAACCGGAGTCGCGGGCTGACAGGCGGCAAGGTGGTAACGCGGGTGTCGAGCGTTTGAAAACCCTGACAACCAGTGCCTTATGCCTAGCGGCTCCCATCTAGGTAGTATGTCATTGACTGGAGCGCGCTGACCGGATCGATCTCGCGGATCGTGACGCCCTCCGGCACTTTGAGGACGACCGGCGCGTAGTTGAGAATCGCGCGGATGCCACCTGAGACCATCTGGTCGGCAATCCGCTGCGCCGCCGCCGCGCGGACCGCGATGATGCCGACCTGGATGCCCCGCTCCTGGACCACGGTCTGGATCTCCTTGTCGCTTAGGACGGGCATGCCGGCGATCTCTTGACCGATATGGTTGGGGTTCTGGTCGAATAGGGCCACGATGTCGAACGACGAGCTGCCGAACCCACGGTAATTGACGATCGCTCGGCCGAGATTTCCGAGGCCGGCGAGCGCCACGTCCCACTGTCGCTCCAGGCCCAAGATCTGGGCGATGGCATTGGCGAGGAAGCCGGTGTCGTAGCCTTTGCCTTGCTTGCCGAACTTGCCGAAATAGGAGAGGTCCCGCCGGATTTGGGCGGCCGTGACCCCGATGTGGCGCGCAAGCTCATCGGAGGAGATCGAGGCGGTGCCCTGCTCTTGCAGGCCGCGCAGCGTGCGCACGTAGATCGGGAGCCGCCGGATGACGATGTCCGGGATCGCTTCCTGCCGTTGATCGAGATGCAGCAACCGCGAGGAAACCTGACCGGCCCGAGGAGGGAGACCAAGGCCGGGATCCATGCTGGGATGGCCGTTCACCTCGGAGCCCGTGGTGTCAAGGTCCGAAGCTCTATGCCCTGTCACCGGCTTAGCGTTCTCCATACTCGTGCTTCCCGCCAGACGGCGAGGCGGCCGGACGGCCATGATCGTTGTAGCCCCACCGCCTGCTAGGCCATATTGCTTAATCCGGCTTCCCGCCTCGCCGCCTCGTCCCTACGGCAGCAACGGATAGGCTGGCAGCGTCAGGAACGGGACAAAGTCATCCGTGAGAACCAGGCCGTCCAGGACGGACGCGGCCTCCTTGGCACGGCCGTCCTGGCTCAGCTTGGCGAGCTCCTCGTCGCGGACACGTTGGTAGCGGTCGGCCGTGATCGCCTCGCCATCCTCCGTCTTCGCGCCGTGGCGGATCCACTGCCAGATTTGAGCACGGGAGATTTCCGCCGTCGCGGCGTCCTCCATCAGGTTGTTGATCGCGGCCGCGCCGACACCCTGAAGCCAGGCATCGAGGTACTGAATCGCGACGCTGACGTTGTTTCGTAATCCCTCGTCGGTGATGGTTCCACCGGGAACCCTGAGGTCAAGCAAGGCCGCGGCGTCCGGTTGGACATCATCCCGCTTGCGATCTTTTTGGTGAGGCGCGTTGCCGAGCACATGCGTGAAGATCTCCTCGGCAACTGGCACTAAACCAGGATGGGCGACCCAGGTGCCATCGAAGCCGTCTCCCGCCTCACGCTCTTTGTCCTCTCGCACTTTGGCGAAGGCCATCTCGTTGACCTCGGGGTCCTTCCGCGTGGGGATGAAGGCCGCCATACCCCCGATCGCGTGGGCTCCGCGCTTGTGGCAGGTCTTAACCAGCAGTTGCGAGTAGGCGCGCATGAACGGCACGGTCATCGTCACTTGGGAGCGGTCGGGCAGGACAGCGTCCGGCCGATCGCGGAAGACCTTAATGGCGCTGAAGATGTAGTCCCAGCGGCCGGCATTGAGGCCGGCGGCGTGTTCCCGCAACTCGTGGAGGATCTCCTCCATTTCGAGAGCGGCGAGGATTGTCTCGATCAGGACCGTGGCGCGAATTGAGCCTTGGGAGATCCCCAGACGGTCTTGCGCGAACGTGAAGACATCGTTCCACAGTCGCGCTTCCCGGTGACTTTCCAGCTTTGGCAGGTAAAAGTAGGGTCCGGAGCCGCGATCCAGCAACTCTCGCCCGTTGTGGAACAGGTGGAGGCCAAAGTCGAAGAGGCTGGCCGAGATGGGCGCGCCGTCGACCAGAACATGGCGCTCCGGCAGGTGCCAACCGCGAGGCCGGACGACGAGGGTCGCGGTCTGCTCGTTGAGTTTGTACTCGCGACCGTCCGGGTTCTGAAACGTGATCGTGCGGCGGACCGCGTCGCGCAGGTTCGCCTGACCCTCGGTAACGTTGGCCCAGGTCGGCGAGAGCGCGTCCTCCAGGTCGGCCATAAAGACCTGGGCGCCCGAATTGAGGGCGTTGATGAGCATTTTGCGCTCGACCGGTCCGGTGATTTCAACGTGGCGATCTTGGAGGTCCTGCGGTGCTGGGCCGACACGCCAGGCGCTCTCGCGCATCTCACGGGTCTCTTCCAGGAAGGATGAGGCAATCCCGGAAGCCAACGCGGCCTGGCGTTCAGGGCGCTGAGCCAGCAATGCTTCACGGGTGGGGTTGAACTCCCGATGGAGCTCCGCCACGAACGCGAGCGCCTCAGGCGTCAAGATGCCCTCGGCCTCTGCTGAAATAGGCGCCGTGACCTCAATCCCGCTTTGCACGCTTCTTCTCCCTCCGCGTCTCGCTGGCCGTCGTCCGTCGTCAGGCGAGGGTGGAACCAGGCGAGCGTAACGCTCCCTGCCACGTGACCTCCGGGTTGATCGCCCTATTATCTGACATTCTCAGTTAGTACGCTGGGACATAGTCTGGGTCGACCGGGCGGATACCACCCTCCGGCGCGGCGTATCCTTTCGCCACCAGGGCGCCAACGACATCCTCGATGACGTCGTCCGGCGTCGAGGCACCCGCGGTGACACCGATGACGCTGGCCTCGGTCAACCAGGCGTCCTCGATGTCCTCGGGACGCTCAATGTGGTGGGATGAGACGCCCATCTTCTGGCCAACCTCGGCCAGGCGGGCGGTGTTGCTGCTCTTCTTGCCACCGATGGCCAGGATCAGGTCCACGTGATCGCGCTCGACCAAGCGTCGGAGGGCATGCTGACGTTCGCTCGTTGGCTCGCAGATGGTGTTGCAGAGCCGGAACTCACCACCCTCCGGGATGACGAGCGCTTGGAGCTGTTGAGCGAACGCCATCAACTCCTCGACATTCTTGGTCGTCTGGCTCACCAGCGCCACCTTCCGGGGAGGAGCTACCTTGCCCTCGCCGGTCTCCCCACGCCGCGCGTTCCAGGGAAGGTCGGTCATCTTCTTTGCCGCGAGGGCTTTGCTCGTGCCGGACCAGCCGATCACGCTCTTGACTTCGGGATGATAGGCGTCGCCATAGACGACGATGAAGTACCCCTGGCGGACGAGCTTCTGGGCGAGGCGTTGGACTTTGGTGACCAGCGGGCAGGTGGTATCGATCAGCGTGAGGTTCGCCGCTGCGGCTTCTTTCGCCAAGTGCGGGCCCATCCCATGCGCGGTAATCGCCACGCGTTTGAACCCGCGATCCACGGCTTCCGCGACGGAGCCGGCGCCCTCGACCCCGCGCTCCCGGAGGCGCTGGACAACCTGCGGATTGTGGATGACGTCGCCGACCGGGGCGATCTTCTCGGAAGGATCAGCGGCATCTTGAATGATGTCGAGGGCCCGGCGTACGCCCCAGCAATAGCCGAGCTCGTCGGCAACCACGACCCGCCGCTCGGGACGCGTCTCAATGAATGTCTTCGTCGTTGCAGGAGCCGTTGCGGTGACCATGTATTGCTTCTCCTCCCACGGAGGCTACATTATGCGTGCCATGCCAAGGAACCAATGAATCGTGCTCCAGCACGCGCGGCGGATTCGTCCGCAGCAACAGGGGTGACTCTATCCGTCACTCTGCAAAGTATAGTCGGGATGGGCATTTGGGTCCGTAGCGCCCGCATAGGAGCTGCGGCCTCAGGGTGCCGAGTTCGACGTGACCCCGAGCAGTCGCGGTAGATCACCAAGTGCCGTGATTTGGAAGTCGGGTGGCGGTTCCGGCTCGACCCAGGGGCGTCCGGTCCGGTTCACCCAGACCGACCGGATGCCGGCGGTCCGGGCGCCCGCCATGTCGTGCTCGACTGAATCGCCGATGAAGATGGCCTCTCTCGCCGTCGCCTCACCCAGCCGCAGGGCCTCGGCGAAGATGGCGAGATCGGGCTTCCAATGCCCGAATTCTTCCGAGATAATGATGAAATCGACCAGGCGGGCAATCTGAAGGAGCTCAATCTTCGCCCGCTGAACTTCCGTCGGACCGTTGGTGATCAGACCAATGCGTCCATCAGGCCGCGATAGCGAAGAGCGTAGGGTCGCGAGCGTCGCTTCCGCGTCCGCGAAGAGACTGAGGCCGTGGAAGCGGTGCGTGCGATACCACGCGGCGGCGGTGGCGGCGGCCGTGGGATCGTCGACGCCGTGCCGGCGCAGGAGATCGCCGAAATGTTCGGCGTCATGAGGATCAATGGCAATGGAGTCGATCACGAGTTGATCGATGTCGATGCGTTGCACGTGCGATCTATGCGCTAGTGCGTGGCGGAAGGCGATCCGCCGTCGTTGATCTCTCGCCGTGGCATAGTCGCACAGCGTGTCATCGAGATCGAAGAGGAGAAGGCGCGGCCGGGGTGTGATGAGCGGAGCCCGTGCGCCGTATGCTGGTGGAA
>DASYWB010000291.1:0-3724 GCA_035936495.1 Thermomicrobiales bacterium | reverse complement strand
GAAGTCGTCGCGGTTCACCCCAATTACATCGTCGTCGAGAAGGGCTTCTTCTTCCCGACGGATTACTACATCCCGACGAGCGCGATCAGCACCTACGAGGGTGACAAGGTCTACTTGACCGTGTCGAAGGACGAGGCGCTCAACCAAGGCTGGGATGTGGTTCCCACCGAGACCGCCTACGAGGACACCGTCGGCGTGGCGCCCGTCGCCCCAGCGACCACCGATGTCTACGCGGCCGATGTCGATGAGACCGCGGACACGTATGCAACAGATGTCGACCGCACCGCGGCTGTCGCCGACAGCGATACGCTTCGGATTCCGGTGCATGAGGAAGAGCTGACGGCCACCAAGCGGCCGCGACAGATCGGTGAGGTCGCGATCGAGAAGGATGTCGTCACGGAAGAGAAGGTGATGGAAGTCCCGGTCACCGAGGAGCGCGTCCGGGTCGAGCGGCATGTCGTCGATCGCGATGCGACGGGTGATGCCAATGCCTTCGAGGAAGGCACCATCGAAGTGCCGATCTCGGGCGAAGAGGTCGCGGTCCAGAAGAACGTCCGCGTCACCGAAGAGGTGGAGATCGACAAGGAAGCCGTCCAGCGGACGGAAGAGGTAGCCGGGACCGTTCGCCGCGAAGAAGTGCGCGTCGACGAGACTGGTGTCGATGTGGACCCGAACCGGCGGTAGATCGACGCGAAAGGTCTCCCCGTGATGGACGCGGCGAGACGCGTGGAGCGGCGGGAGCGGTGCGATTTGAGCCTCGCGCCGGCGGAAAACTCGAGAGCGGCGAGGACGACAGGAGGGAGCGGACATGGATCGTGGTGAGGGTGCAGTGCCCGGTGCGACGACTGGGCCACGCACGAATGATGGGGACGTGGTGGCGACACGAGGGACGGCACCCGCTGCCGGATTCACGTCGCGGCCCGTTGTGGGGGTCGGCGAGAATCAGATTGAGGTGAAGAACCGGGTCCAATGGGGTCCCATCATCGCGGGCCTGGTGACCACGCTCGCGACGATGCTGGTGTTGACGGTCCTCGGTCTAGCCATTGGCGCGTCGATCTTGGAGCCAACGGATCCGGGCGAAGATCTCGGCGCGGCGGCCGCCACTTGGGGCGCCATCAGTGCGATCCTGTCCTTCTTCGTGGGTGGCTGGGTTGCGGCGAAGTCGGCGGCGGTCGGCGGTCCGGGCAGCGGGATGCTGAACGGGTTCATGGTCGGCGCGGCGGCGCTGACGCTGATCTTATGGCTCACCGGGGCCGGGCTCGGGAACCTCTTTGGAACCGTGGGGAGCAACCTCGGCGACATCGCCAACATCGGGCAGGACGCGGGTGTGACGCCTACCGAGGTCGAGCAGCAGGCGCCAGACGCGGGCGAGGTGGCCGGTCAGGCCACTGATGCGTTCGCCGAAGCCGAAGAGGGCGCATGGGGCACGCTCATCGGCATACTCCTGGCGTTGGGCGCGGCGACTCTGGGCGGTCTTCTTGGGCACAATAAGCGGGAGGATCTGGCCGAGGGAGCGCGCTAGCGCCGCATTCTCCAGTTTGGACCTCTTTCAACGAACGGACCGCCTCGGATACGGCACCCGAGGCGGTCCATTATGTTGCTCGCATGCCAAGTCGCGTTGTCCAATTACGGACTGCGTGTACGCGCGTTGGATTGGACCCAGCGGGGTGACCGCCCAGCGGGGCGGGAAGCCCCGGCGCTCACCCCGCTCGGCGGCCGGAACGCCGGCTGAGCCCGCAATGACCCAGCCCCGCGTCAATCCACTGAGAGAGGCTGCATGGAAAGAAAGGCTGTTCGCCTGGTGGGATGCGGCCAGGAATCACCCGGACATCGTAGGGCGCGTGGTCATGCGCCCGGCCGCCAACTGCCTCGCCGACCCTTGCCACACGGCCTCGACGCGGAATCCGGACGAACACCCGTCTGTTGTACCAGTCACGACTACTCATGACAGCCCCTCTCCCGGCATTGCCCGAGTCCGCTGGGGGGCCCTCGTCCACGCGAGCCGACCCCAGTCGATTTGCCGCAAACCACACATCATCGCTGCCTTGTCGTAGTTGACCAGCAGGCGTGGTTCGAGTATCATTGATTGTGAAAGTAGAACATGTTTTCTATGCACGTTCAGCAAAACTCAGAGCGTCCATCTGTCTGGTTGCGCGGCTCACGGGAAGGCAAAGAGCCCATCGGCCACGCCAAGGCGGAGCGCTAGAAGAGGGCGAAACAATGACAGAGCGGGACCGTGCGGTAGACCTCGCGATCACGCAGATCGAGCGCCAGTTTGGCAAAGGCTCGATCATGAAGATGACGCCGGGTGAAATCAACCCGATGCAGATCGACGCGATTCCGACCGGCAGCATCGCCTTGGACTTGGCGCTCGGCATCGGGGGCGTACCACGGGGACGGGTCGTCGAGATCTATGGACCGGAATCCTCGGGCAAGACAACGCTGGCGCTCCACATCATCGCTGAGGCGCAGAAGATGGGGGGGATCGCGGCAATCGTCGATGCCGAGCACGCGCTCGATCCCATCTATGCCGGCAAACTCGGTGTGAACCTCGACGAGTTGTTGATCTCCCAGCCGGATACCGGTGAGCAAGGGTTGGAGATCACGGAAACGTTAGTCCGGTCCGGTGCGCTTGACGTCATCGTGGTCGACTCGGTCGCGGCGCTCGTGCCAAAGGCCGAGATCGAGGGCGACATGGGCGATTCGCACGTCGGCCTCCAGGCGCGGTTGATGAGCCAGGCGCTGCGGAAGTTGACCGGGGCCATCAGTCGCTCGAAGACCTGTGTGATCTTCATCAACCAGTTGCGGATGAAGATCGGCGTCATGTTCGGTAATCCCGAGACAACCACCGGCGGCCAGGCGCTGAAGTTCTATTCTTCGGTGCGGATGGACATCCGGCGCATCGAGGCGATCAAGGATGGCACCAACTCAGTCGGGATGCGAGCACGGGTCAAGGTTGTCAAGAACAAGACGGCGCCGCCCTTCCGCCAGGCCGAGTTCGACATCATGTACAACGAGGGCATTTCGGTTTCCGGCAGCGTACTCGACGTTGGTACCGACCTCGGCATCGTGCGTAAGAGCGGCGCCTGGTTCTACCTGGGCGACGAGCGTCTTGGCCAGGGCCGGGAGAACGCCAAGCAGTTCCTGAAGCACAATCCGGACGTGCTCGACGATATTCGGAACCGGATTCGTGCCGCGTCGCCCGAGCTCTCGGGCCGCATCGCCTTCGATGGCGGCGAGGGCGACAAAGACGAGGTCGCGCCATCACTGGACGGCGCGACCCCCAACGGTGTGGTCACGGAGAGAGTCTAAGAGGCCGTGTGGCAAGACAGTCCCGCTCAGGTGACGTGGCCGAGAACCACCGGGAACCGTAGGGGCGCACGGCCATGCACGGGGTCTCCAACCGCATCCCTGGCCCTTGCCACACAGCCTCTTAGCTCAGGGTGTTCTCCTCGTCGCTAGAACGATGAGGCCCCTCGCTCCTGCCTCGCGAGATCTCCGCCACCGCCACCCCGGGATCACAGCCCCTCTCTACCCACTGCCGCGGCGATCTGCTCCAGGGTCTCACGGAACTGGCGCATGCGCTCCGAACCAACCTCGGTTTCCCACTCCAATTCGACCGCGCGAACGGTGGCGCGGGCAATCGTCTCGACTGCCCAACCACGTTCGGTCCTCACGACGAGTTTTGCCCGGCGATCGGTCGGGTCCGGAACCCGCACAACGT
>DASYWB010000290.1:0-5730 GCA_035936495.1 Thermomicrobiales bacterium | reverse complement strand
CCGCGGCCGCGATCCGAGCCTGGATGTCGGGCCAGTTGATGTAGTCAGTCGTCACCTGGACGCCGGCCTGCTGCCCCCACTCCTCCGCTTGCTGACTGAAGAACTCCTGAGCCTCAGGCACGAAGTAGGTGCCGGCCAGGATGCTGATCGACCGCTCCTGCAAGACCGCGGGTGCCTTGGATGGCTTTGGGGCCGCGCCGGCCCTCGTCACGACCGCGTTGGCAGCGGCGGCCGAGAGGCCCATCGCCGATGCCCGGTGGAGAATGGTCCGTCGTGAATAGCGCATCCGTTGCGCTTCATCAATCAACCGAGCTGCAAGCTTGTCAGTCATCATCGCCTCCTCCACTTCGAGGTCTTCAATCGCCGAGGAACCTTTCCTCGGTTTCGTGCGGCTGCGCCTGTTCCGCCGAGGGTGAACCAGCCGCACGGCAATCATCCCCAATGCGTGGCCACCGCTATGAGCGGGTAGCGGCAGACTACCGCCAGCCGCAGCCGGTGTCAAATGCGAAACACCGCGGTGCGGCTTCACCATAGGTACGTGACGGTTACCGCGACGGTTCCCCGAACGTTTGGTATTCTGCGCCACCAGCTATTTCCGACCTTTGCGCCTCAAGCTGGGCGCGCAAAAACGAAGGAGCGCCTGCCGAATGAAGATTACCGACCTACGCCTCCGACAGCTCACGGGAAGCTTCGAGCATCCCGGCGACTTCTGGGAGGAGCGGCTGAGCCGCCCCATCGACGTCTATCCCGAGCACAAGGCCGAGGGACCAAGCGGTCGCTTCATGGTGCCCCAGCGACAGGATGACGGCCGCTATCAGCTCAAGGCGGTCTACCTCCAAGTAGACACCGATGAAGGCGTCTCCGGCATCGCCGGTCCCATCACCAACGACGTCGCCTTCATCGTCGATCAAGCGTTCCGGAATCTGCTCATCGGCGAAGACCCGCGCGCGACCGAACGCGTCTGGGACAAGATGTACCGCGACGCGGTCCACGGCCGCAAAGGCGCGACAATGATGGCCATCAGCGCCATCGACTGCGCGCTCTGGGACTTGAAAGGGCGATGGCTCGGCCAGCCGGTCCACGTCCTGCTCGGCGGTCCCGTCCGGACCGAGATCCCCGCCTACGCCAGCATGCTCGGTTACTCGCTCGAACCGGAGAAAGCGGCCCAACGGGTCAAGGAGATCGTCGCCCAAGGTTATACGGCGACGAAGTGGTTCCCGCGGGGGGTCCCGACCGATGGCCGCGAGGGCATCCGCCGCAACATCGAGCTGATGAAGACGCTGCGTGAGGCGGCCGGTCCCGAGGTCGATATCATGCTCGATGCCTGGATGAGCTGGGACGTCCCCTACACCGTCGCGCTCGCCAAGCGGTTAGAGGAATACGGGCCGCGTTGGATCGAGGAGCCGGTGCTGCCGGACAAGATCGCGGCCTGCGCCGAGATCCATCGCCTCTCGCCTGTTCCCACGGCGACCGGCGAGCACGAGTACACCCGCTGGGGCCAGAAAGCGCTGATGGACGCGGGTGCCGCCGATGTCCTCCAGCCCGACACGTATTGGGCCGGGGGCATCTCGGAGCTGGTCAAGATCTGCGCGGTCGCCTCGACCTACGACCTCCCGGTCATCCCCCATGGACACTCGGTCCCGGCCAACGTCCAGCTCATCGCCGCCCAGCCCATTACGACGGCGCCCTTGGCGGAGTTTCTGGTCAAGTGGAACGTGGTCCACCAGTTCTTCTGGAAGGAGCCGGTGCAGCCGGTCAATGGGGTCATCACCGTTCCAACAGGACCGGGCATGGGCGTCGAGCTCGATCCGGCGAAGATCGACGAGGAGCGCGACGTGAGCTGGGCTGACCAGCCGACGGCGATCACGCGAGCGGAATAGCCGCTGAAAAGCGGTCAGCGAAGTGGCAACGATTGGCCTACAATCGCCAGACAACGACTGAACGTGCCGGCGATGACCGGCGACGACGGGAGGAGAGAGAGATGCGCGCGAATCACGTCAAGCGGCGGCTGAGCGAAGGCGAGCCCTCGGTCGGGACCTGGCTGGCCCTGCCCAGCCCGGAAGCCGCTGAGTATGTCGCGGGGATCGGGTTCGACTGGCTGGTCGTCGACGCCGAGCACAACCCCGTCGATATCCGGACCTTAGCCAATATGTTCCGGGCGATGACGGCAAGCCCAGTCGCGCCGATGGTCCGCATCCCGTGGAATGACCCCGAGCACTTCAAGCGGGTCCTGGACGCTGGCGCCTGGGGCATCGTCGTGCCGATGGTTAATAGCCTGGAGGAGGCTGAGCGGGCCGTCGAAGCCACGCGCTACCCAACAACTGGGAAGCGCAGCGTCGGTGGCGGACGCCACGCCCTGAGCTTTGCGACGACGGCGAAGGAGTACTACGCCGGGGCGGAAGATAACATCCTGCTCGTCCTCCAGATCGAGCACATCGACGGCGTCGAGGCCGCCGACGACATTCTAAGCGTGCCGGGCGTCGATGCCTGCTTCATTGGCCCGAACGACCTTGGCGCATCCATGGGCATGGGACTCGGCGTCCCGCTGGAGAGCGATGATCCGGGAATCGTTGACGCGATCAAGCACGTCCGCGAGACTGCGGCGAAGCACGGCGTGGCGCCCGGTATTCACTGCTCGGACGCCGACGCGGTCAATCGCCGTATCGGCGAAGGCTTCCAATTCTGCGCGATGGCCAGCGAGCTGAAGTACCTGCTTGGCGGCCTCAACGATGACCTGAAGCGGATCAACTGGCAAGCCGCCGGTCCACACGAGGTCGAAACCGCCGAGACCGGCGAGGGCACGGTCGTTCGCTATTAGCACGGTCGTTCGCTATTAGTCGGAAGTCGGAAGTCGGAAGTCGGAAGTCGGAAGTCGGAAGTCGGAAGTCGGAAGTCGGAAGTCGGAAGTCGATGAGAGTGTAGGCCACCCGGCAAAGTGGTCTTTCGTCTTCTGTCTTTCGTCTTTCGTCTGCACCAAGGAGTATTCAACGTGAAGGTCGTTCTCCACGCCGTCGAGGGCGAGAAGCATTTTGGCATCCTCGAAGGGACGTTGCCCGATCTGGAGATCGTGCGCGCGACGTCGCCCGACGAGGCGGTGGCGTTGATTAAGGATGCGGATGTCTTCTTTGGGCGCCCGACACATGAGCTGCTGGCGGCCGCGGAGCGGTTACGCTGGATCCAAGCGCCGAGTGCCGGCGTCGAGTTCGTGTCCTCCATGCCGGAGCTGGTCGAGAACGACATGCTGCTGACGAACACTCGCGGCGCCCATGGACCGAGCATCGCCGAGCACGTCTTTGGGCTGCTCCTGGCATTCACACGGGAGATCCCGGTCTGCCTCGATCTCCAACGCGAGCGAAGATGGGTGCGTGAGAAGCTCTATAGGTCAGCCCGCGAGATCATGGGCAGCACCATGGGAATCGTCGGCTTTGGCCAGATCGGCCGGAACATCGCTCAGCGTGCCCAAGGCTTCGAACTCAATCTCCTCGCCGTCGATGCCCAAGCAGTTGATGGCACGCCCTTCGTCGATTCGGTCTGGCCGACCAGCCGGCTGGGTGATCTGCTCGTCCAATCCGACATCGTTGTTATTACCGTGCCACTGAGTGATTCCAGCCGGAACATGATCGACGCCAATGCGATCGCTAAGATGAAGCCCGACGCCTACCTGATCGCGATCTCCCGCGGTGGTATCGTCAACGAGGAAGCGCTGGCGAAGGCCCTCAAATCCGGCCATCTCGCCGGTGCGGGCCTCGACGTTACGGTGCAGGAGCCCTTGCCGCCCGACAACCCGCTCTGGGATGCGCCGCGGTTGATCCTGACGCCGCACCTGGCCGGGGCGTCCGATCCGAAGGAGCGCCGCGTCGTCGAGATCTTCCGCGATAACCTGCTCCGCTTCGCCGCCGGTGAGCCGCTGATCAACCAAGTGGACAAGCGGCTGGGATATTGAGAATGGTCTTGCTGTCCGGAGCGTGGCATAGTGCCCTCTTCAAGACACACGGGGTAGACTGGCCTGCGTGGACCCCGGTACCTAATTGACTCCGCGCAATCGGAGGTGACGACGATGGCAACGAAAACCCGGCTCACCGCGGCGGACCTGTTCGCGTTACCGGACGATGGATTCCGGTACGAGCTGGTCGATGGAGAACTAGTCCGCATGCCACCGCCTGGTTTTCGTCACTCCCGCATTACGACCCGCGTGGCGCGGTTCCTTGACACCTATGTTGACGCGCATGATCTGGGAGCCGTGGTCGACAACGGCGGGTTTAAATTGCAAGGCGAACCCGACGTCGTCTTGGCACCGGACGTGGCCTTCGTCCAAGCGGACCGTATTCCACCCGCGCCGGAGACCATCGGCTATCCCGAGATTCCCCCTGATCTGGCCGTCGACGTGATGTCTCCATCGGATGAACCGGCGGATATCGAGGCGAAGATTCGACGATACCTCCGGGCCGGAGTTCGTGCGGTTTGGCTGCTGGACCCCGCCCGCAAGACGATCAGCGTCCGGACGCCGGACGGACCGACGTATGAACTTGGCATGGATGACACCCTTGACGGCGGGAATATGGTACCGGGATTTTCGGTGCAAGTCGCGGATCTCTTTAGGTAGGACGCGTCTTCACGCACATGAGGTGACAGACATGGTCGCCACCAAGCTGATGACCATCGAGGAGCTCGAGGCCCTGCCCGAGGACGGCCGCAAGCACGAGCTGCTGTGGGGAGAGCTGATCAGCGTGGCGCCAAACTTCCGTCATGTCAAAATCACCGGGATCATCATCGAGCTCCTCGCTCCACACGTGCGTCAGCGGGGCCTCGGCGTGGTGGGTCCCGAAGGTTCGTTCATGTTCTCGCGCGACCCCGACCTACTCCTCATCCCTGATGTCGTCTTCGTCAGCACTGATCGCGTGCCGCCAGAAGAAGAGCAATCCGGCTACATCACGGTTATTCCGAATATGGTCTTCGAGGTCATCTCCCCCTCGGAAACGGCGCGGACGGTTCACGCCAAGGTGATGGCCTACCTCGACATGGGCGTCAGCATGGTGGTCGTCGTGCATCCAGAGCGGCAGGACGTGACTGTGTGGGACGATCACCGCACCGCCCGCGTGCTGAGCGCGGGCGATGACCTCGCCTTCGGCGACGTGCTGCCCGGCTTCCACCTCCCCGTCGCGGATCTCTTTGGGTAGACCTACGCTGGCTTCCCCAAGGTTTGCAACCAGGACAGGAAATCTCTCCAAGATCACTATTGACTTTTAGACAAACATTGTTCATGATAGATCTCCCTCGGTCCGCTTGGTGGCCGGGCCCTTTTCGTCTGTTCCCGCACGGGGAAGGGGGAGAACGTGTTCGGCTTGATGAGGGTCCCGCGACTCGTCACCATCTTCAGCATCGTTGCCGCCGGGATGATGGTATCGGTTGCCACTGGCGCTGCCCAGGGGACCGGAGGTGGCGCGGTCATCACGGTCACGGTCGTCGATAGCTACGGCGCGACGGTCCCGGGCGCGACCGTCAGCGCGGTCGATGGAGATAGCCCACCCACCAGCCAGGGGCCAGAATCGACCGGCCCGGCCGGTCAGGTGCAACTGACCAACTTCGTCGTCGATGATGCCGTCACCATCACGGCCCAACCCCCACCGGGCGTTGGTGTCGCGGGCAGCACGACGACGATCACCGTCTTGGCGACGCCAAGTTCCGTCACGCTCACGCTCGGTGCCCCGCCAAGCATCCCGACGCCGACTC
>DASYWB010000289.1:0-3665 GCA_035936495.1 Thermomicrobiales bacterium | reverse complement strand
GGTAGTCAACTTTGCGCGCGGAAAGTCCCGGAAAGCTGGACAGCTAACCAAGGCGGGAGGGAGACGGGAATGTGTGGCGTCGGTCGCCATGGATGTCCACCTCGTGCCCGAGCCCGTCCGCCATCCGCGCTTTGATCTTGGCCGCCTGGACGATCTGGATACGCTGCCCCATCAATGCCCAGGCCGCGGCCTCGTAGGGCGAGAAGAAGAGCACGGGGCGGAATCCGGGGAAGCGCTCTTGGAGTGGCCCGATGACCAGGTCGCGCTTTCCCACTTCCGGGAAAGCGGCGCCATCGACGTCGAGCGAGAGGATCCGCACGGTCTGCTCGCGAACGGCAGCCGGATTGGCAGAGCCGTAGACGTCGATGTTAACTCCGCTCGTTCCCTGGGTGGCGCAGACGCCCGCGACCTCGCCGGTCCCTTCCACGACGAACGCGAGGTGAATGTGGCCCTCCGGCACACCACCGTAGGCGGCCGGGGTAAAGCCTTCGAGGAAGACGACACTCGCGGCAAGCGAAAACGGGCCCCTCGGCTGGATCGTGTACCGCGCCGTCGCCTCGCCGTGTTGCGATCCGGTCTTCGTTGGCACGGTCATGCCCGTACTCTCTCGCTATCGCCGACAGTGGCGCTGACAACCTCCCACCCACGTTTCGGAAACCGTGTGAGCGACGCATCATACGTGATCCCAACCATCCCTGGCATCACTCTTGCCGCGCCTCTCGCATGACGTTCGGCCTACGCGCGTGAGCAACGATGACAGGGAGAACGAATGCCAACTAGGTTCGGGGTGTTCGTGCCGCAGGGGTGGAAGATGGACCTGGTCGAGATCCGCGACCCGGTCGAGCAATACGAGGCAATGACGAATGTCGCGAAGGCTGCTGACAAGGTGCCGTGGGACTCGATCTGGGTCTTCGATCACTTCCACACGGTACCTGAACCGGCGATGGAGACGACGTTCGAGGCCTGGACGATCAGCGTGACGCTGGCACGCGATACGGAGCGCGTCAACATTGGGCAGATGGTGACCTGCAACGGCTACCGCAACCCGGCGCTCTGGGCCAAGATCGCCTCGACGGTCGATGTCGCCAGCCACGGCCGGCTCTACGCCGGGATCGGCGCCGGCTGGTACGAGCACGAGTGGCGCGCATATGGCTATGGCTTCCCCGACGTACCGGAGCGGATGCGGATGTTCCGTGAGGGCGTCGAGATCATCCACAAGATGTGGACCGAGGAGAGGCCGAGCTTCGCGGGCAAGTATTACACCATCGACCAGCCGATCAACGAGCCGAAAGGCGTCCGCAAGCCGCATCCGCCCCTCTGGATCGGCGGTGGTGGCGAGAAGGTGACGCTGAAGCTGGTTGCGCGGTTCGGGGACGCCTGCAACATCGGCGGTGACGTCGAGACGATCAAGCATAAGCTCGATGTCCTCAAGGGCCACTGCGAGACGGTCGGCCGCGACTACGGCGAGATCACGAAGTCGATGACCTTCAATGTCCATCTGATCGGCGAGAATGACGACCCGGAGGTGGCGACCGCCAAGGCGCGCGGCACGATGTCGCTGGCTGAGTACGGCAAGGGGACACGGGTCGGGACGTCCCGTCAACTCGTTGACGTCATCCAACCGTTCCTCGACGCCGGCATCGACTATGTCCTGATCTACATCCCGCGGGTTGCCTACGACCACGCGCCGATGCAGCAATTCGCGGAAGAGGTCGTCCCGGCTCTCTCCTCGTAGAAGACGCGCCGGTAAGCCGGTTACGTTGAAGCGCCGCCGTGCCGGCACGGCGGCGCTTTGCGATACACGTCTCGCCCGACTACGCTATTCGCGACAGCCCGGCTCCGCGCCACCGATGGCTTCGTTAGGACCGGGCCCTTTCGCGTTTGCATCGAACGGGAAGGAACGCCCGTGGCTCGACATCGCGCCTTGACCATCATCCTCATCATGCTCATCGCACCGCTTGTGACCGCTCCGGTCTCAGCAGCGGGGAACGGGCAGTACGTCAGCCGTGCCTTGGGGTTCTCCCTTGATTGGGACGACTCCTGGGCCGTCGTCGACGAGTCCGCCGACCTCCTGAGCGAGAGCATCACGCTCTCCAACGAGACGAGCATGGTCACCTTTCGCGCTCTGCTGGGGTTCGGTGGCGACAGCCAGCTCTGTCTCGATTATGTCGAAGACGAGTTTACGTTAGCGCCCGAGTTCGGCATTGCGGGATTGCGGGCGAAATAAGCGGCGGACTGACGGAACCTCTTTCCGACGAATCCAGGACCTCGGCCTTCAGCGTCTACCGCCTCGAAGCTGACAATGGTGCGGAGGGCTCAAGTCTCCTCTACCTCGACTGTCAGACACTCGTTCCCGGCGAATCAGTGTTGGTGGGGAAGGTGATGACACCTAGCGCCATGTGGCGTGAGGAGCGGAGCGACCTTCGAGACCTGTGGCAGTCCGTGGAGGTTTTTCGTTTCCCACTGCCGGCAAAGCGTGAGGGCGCCTCACCGGTGGCAACGGCGGCGGAGTGGTTCGCGAACGACGTCGATGCGTTCTGGGCGCGGGCGTTTGGCGACGCCGACCTCACCTTTCGCCCCCCAACCTACCGGGTATTTGACCAGACGATCAGCAGCCGGTGTGGTGACCTCTGGCCGGGCATTGCCGCGCTTTACTGCGGCCTGGATGCCGGTGTCTATCTGGACGAACGATGGATCTCGTTGCATGTGCTGCCCGAGTATGGCGTCACTGGCGTGGCCTATCTCATAGCGCACGAGACGGCACACAGCGTCCAGTTCCAACGAGACATTTTCATCACGTCGCGCCGCCAGGAGCTCCAGGCCGACTGCCTCGCAGGCGCCTATCTCCAGGCGCGGGTCGAGGCCGGGGTCTTGCAAGCCGGGGCGGTGGAGAATCTTCCTTCGCTGATTCGTCGCGGCGGCGACGACGCCGTCTCCAACCTCATTGGCACTGATAGCTACCTGGAGTCTCATGGCACGGGCCAGCAACGTCTGACGTTGTTCCGCCGTGGCTACGAGGTCGGGATCAAGGGCTGTGGCTTGGAGCTCAACGGCCGCGATTGATCCGTGCCGGCCATGCCAAGTGGTGCTTCTCTTGGCTGGAAAATCGCTATACTACGTCAATGGCGCTCTCCGAGAGACCAGCGTGTCTGTCCGGTGCTTGCCAAGGAGGTCGAGCATGGCCACGAAGCGGATCCACCCCTCGATCGATGAGCTTCTCCATCAAGACCACTACGAAGCTGACGAGCTTGCTGATCTGCTCGACATGGACGTCAAGTTGATTCGCCATGCCGCGTTCAGCGGTGAGCTACGGGCCGCGATCATCAACCACCACATTCTCAGCATCCGCCGCGAGGACGTTCTCGATTGGCTGAAGAACCGCCAGTAGTGGCGTAACCTCGGGCACTCCGCGATAGACCAGGTCTCCGGCCCGCGCCCCGCGGCATCGTTCTCCTCAATTCACGGTCCGCCGTGCAGTGATGACGCCGGTGTTCATGCCGACCAGGTTGAGGCCGCCGAAGAAACGGGCGTGCTCGATCTTGACACAGCGATTCATGACGACGTCGAGGCCGGCGGCGTGGGCGCGATCGGCCGCTTCTTCGTTGACGATGCCAAGCTGCATCCACAGCACCTTGGCGTCAACGCGAATCGCTTCATCCGCGATC
>DASYWB010000288.1:0-3086 GCA_035936495.1 Thermomicrobiales bacterium | reverse complement strand
GGGGCGGTGGCGGCATCCTCGGACTCAAAGACGAGCAGTGGCAACTCCGCGCTGTCGATGATCGCCCGCCTGCTTTCGGCTGGTTGCGGTAGTCGCGCTCGATGCGGCCGGTCGCGAGCCGGTCATTGCGCCGGACACCGAGCCCGACGCCGATCCGATTGCCGGCGCCAGCGCGGATCCCACTGACGAACCTCAGCCGGTTCCCGGCTTTGACGGTCTGTTCGGTGTCGAGCCTGTTGATTACGGGACGGACCCGGACGCCCCTGAACGACCTTTGACTGGACGACGATACCGGCGGCGCCGCGAGCCGTTGCGCGGCTGAGCGCGTCCCGAACCTCTACCGGAACTCCACTCCTCGCCGCTGCGCACGGGTATGCGGTGCGCCTCTAGCCGTCGAGCCGAGCCGCGATGCAGGCGCAGATCAGCACGAACCCCACCAGGAGCAGCCACGAGCGAATGCCCTGGAAGAGCTCCCACCGTGATCTGGTCTGCTTCCAGTCCGCGGGCGGGTTGTCGGGATCCCATTTCCCCGTCTGCAGGTTGATCGGGACGTTGACGATGACGGTCGCGATCACGGCAGCGGCCAGTGAGACCGCAGCCGCGGTCGCCAGTCCGCGCGTCCAACCACCTTCATTCCAGACGCTGATCGTGAAGATGATCGCGACGATCAACGTCAGCGGCATCAGGATCGGCATGACGCGGCCGAAGGACGTCAGCAGTCCTTGCTCCACCGCGATGAACTCGCGTTGTGGCAAGCGCCGCGTGATCGGATGCACGAACGCGTAGGACCCAAACTCGGCGCACGCGGTGAATCCGGTCAGGACCAGGAGCAAGAACGCGAACCAGTCCAAGGTGGGTGGAGTATGGCTCAACCGTCGCTGACGGTCGCGCTACGCATCCCACAGCCGAACGTCTACCGGCACGGCTCTGTCTGGGCTAGGACCTCGGGATCGGGGGGCGGCAAGGTGCGCGGCACCTGTTCGGTCGCGGGGCTCAGCGCATAGCGAGGTTGTACGCCCGCCGGGATGTTCATCGGTGCCGCGCGCCGCAGCGAGTGTGCGGCACGTAGCACCAGCTCAGCGCGTTCTCCGGAGATCGTGATCGTCGTGCTGGCGGTGTAGATCTCAAGGATCCGGCCGTCGTCAAAAATGGCCGCCGGGACACCCTTGATCGTCGTCGCGCGATGCTCCCAATCGCTGTACAGGCGCGCGTGCTTCTCGCACAGCGGCGTGCTCTGCACGTCAAGCGGCGGCAGACAGACCCCGTGCAGAAGAGGCCCGCGCGAGTCCCGCACGGGGTCTCGCGCGGGCACTCCCCATGTGACCGCGCTACTAGTAGCTTGGCGTGTCGGCTACGTGCCGGATTGTTCGAGAGAGAGGTCGCCGCCGGGTTGTCCGAGAGGGGTCACAGTGCGTAAGTACTTCTTGAGTCGGCCACCGAAGCGGATGGTCGCGCTCCTGATGGCGGTACTCGCGCCAGCGGCCAGCATCGCCTATGCGGAGTGCGAAGACCAAGGAGGCGGCGGCACTTACGTTCCGCCTGCCCCAATTCTGTCAGCATCGGCGGTGCAAGGCAGGCACTTCAGTGACCGTGACCGTATATGCGCTGGCCGGGGCGGGTCTCTACGCGGCTTACCTCAACCAGTGTGCGTACAACAACAACACCAGTGGTGGGAGTATGTGGGCGCGAGCCCAGCGCTCGGACCGCATGACTGGGAGGCTACGCCAGACTCAGCCGAAAACCTCGAGCCAATCGACCTAGATCTCCCAACCCGCCTGCTCTTAGGCTACACCTACTACATCTACCTGCAGAGCACCGACGGCGAGGCCACCGATGGCAGCCCTATCACCGTCACAGCGTCGGCTCCAGCAGGCACCGGCGAGATGTCCGCCGACGATCGCCGTAATGGCGTCATTGGTCCCAATGGCGGGCTCTACGGACGGATGAACTCGAAAGGGTGCGAGAAGCACCACCTGCCCTTGAAGGACAGCTTCAAGAACCGAGCCGAATACAGCAAGTACTGCGCGCCCGCAATCCGATGCTCTATGAGGACCACATCCGCCCACCAAGCCACGGGCGCCTCGGCCCTGCCGCTAAGGCGTTCCGTGACAAAGAGCGGCAACTTGTCGATGCAGGGCAGTTCAGAGAAGCTTTCGAACTAACGTCCAGAATCCGTGGGGAACCGGAATCGAAGACCTCTTTCCGGGCAAGTACAGTGCGGCGATCGAGGCCGCACGCCCCGCGATCGACGAAATACCGGCGTGCAGGGGCCGATGACCGCTCGGCTTTCCGTTCCGCCTCGTAGCCGGACTTGGTAGGCTGAGCAATCCTCGCTGGAGGTTCGCGGGTTGGGCACACGATGGGAAATCATCCCGTATGAGCGCTTCGGCCCGGTCGCCTTTGATATGTCTCGTGAAGAGGTCACTAAGGCACTCGGGCAGCCTGAACACGCCGATAACGGCTTCTTTCGTTATGGCGCGCTCGCAACCGTGGGCTTTGATCCGGAGGGCAAGTGCAACTGGATCGCCACATCTCCTGGTCGGCCGGTGGTGGCAAGCGTTGCAGGCATCGAGCTCGCCGGCGAATATGACGGGGTCGTCGCTCGGCTAGCCGGCCACGGCCACCAGGCGAGGCAAGGGCTCGATGAGGAGGCTGACTCGGGAGCCACCTACGTCGAGGACTTAGGCGTGTACCTGTGGCGGGAAGACTCCGACGAGCAATCATTAGACACCGTCGCGGCGTACCGCAGAGGGGTCTGGGACGAGTGAGGGCGGCCATACGGCTCAACCCCGATGCTGGTCGCGAGCGGTCGGTAGCGCAGCGACGGCTTGCGCCACTGGTGGCTAATAGCCATTAGTGGCCGTGCCGACCGACTGGACGGCGACTAACGCAGCTCGGCGACGGGGCGGTTCGCGTTCCGACCGCGGTCACTAAAAGGCTCGCGTTGGCACCGACGGCTGGCGCGGCCCGCTGCGAGCATTCCGAGCGTACGAGTCATGGCTTGCGCGTCAACCCCTGTCGGCACGCCGCGCCGAGTATCTCCCGGTGGGATGCGCTCATTCTGCGGCTGGCTGACCGACGGGCGG
>DASYWB010000287.1:0-2556 GCA_035936495.1 Thermomicrobiales bacterium | reverse complement strand
CATCTCGTGCGTGACGATCTTGCCGCCGGCGAGAACAAATTGCTCGACAATGCGATCGGACCGCTCGGCGACGACGGTCTGCCAGTTCGACGGCTCCGGTGCGGTCGGATCAACCGCGACAATCTGGTAGTTTGGTGACTCCCAGTTCGTCCTTAGGTAGAGGCGGCTGGCGGTCGGGTGAGGATCGTTGAAGAGGGCGTCGACACCCTCGACGACGGGAATAAAGGCCTCCTCGGGCCACGTCTGATCGTGGAGGTAGACCTCGCTCTTGGCCCAGCCCTGGGCGGCGACCACCGTCAGCCAGCGGCCGTCGTCCGAGAGGGCCAGATCGAGCATGTCCTGCGCCGGACGGCCTTCGCCGAAGACCTTGTGGTCCGCGGCCGGGTCATCGCCCAGGCGATGGAAGAAGGCGTGGCTGTTGTAGTGTTCCTCACCCGCTGGGACGGTACCCGGCCGAGGGTAGCGGGTGTAGAAGAACCCGGAGCTGTCCGGGAGCCAGGCCAGGCTGCTGTAGCGGGTGCGCTCGATGGTATCCGGCCGTTCCTCGCCGGTCTCGACGTCGATGACGCGGAGGGTGCTCCACTCGTCACCGTTGCGCGAGGTGCCGTAGGCGAGGAGGCGTCCATCTGGACCGGGGTACCACCAGTCAAGCGCGGTCAGCCCTCCGCTCTCAAGGGTATTGGGATCGACCAGCGGGCGCTCCGGACCGTCGACGCCTTCGCGGACATAGAGGACAGGCTGATTCTGATCGCCCTTGCGCTTCAGGTAGAAGAAGCGATCTCCCCGGACGTTGGGAGCTTGAACCGTGCCGACGGTGAGGAGCTGGCGGAGGCGGGCTTCGAGCGCCGCGCGCCCCGGCGCGTTGCCGAGAACGGTCGCGGTGCGGGCGTTCTGGGCGGCGGTCCAGGCGCGTGTCTCGTCGCTCTGGCTGTCTTCGAGCCAACGATACGGATCCTGAATTTCGACACCGTGGAGCGTGTCGACCACGTTCTCGCGGCGAGTACTGACCTGGGTGGAATGCGGCATTGGGATGGATACTCCCTTACGACTCTCCGCTTGGTATGTTCCCGATCGCGGTGCGGCTTCATATGGTGCATCATTTTAGCGGGATGGAGATCCCGTCGGAAGAATCCCCAGGTCCGCCTCGTATGAATACATATGCTGAGGCCCTCGCCGCCATTCGAGATCGATCCGCCTACGGGCAGGGTTTTGTCAGCGACCCGTTTTGGGGGGACGAGGCGGCGCGTCTGGGCCTGCGGCGAATGGCGGCGCTGTTGGAGCGGTTGGGAAGACCGGACAGGCGATACCCGATTATCCATGTGGCGGGGAGCAAGGGCAAAGGGTCGACCTGTGCGTTCGCGGCGTCGGTGTTGAGAGCCGCCGGGTACCGGGTCGGGTTGACGACGTCACCTCACCTGCATAGCTTCCGCGAGCGCATTGCCGTCGGCGGCGAGATGATCTCCGAGGCCGCGTTTGCCGCGCTCACGGAGCGTATCGCCGGCGAAGCCGAGGCGCTGGAGGCCGCATCGCCAGCGCTGGGGCGCGTGACCGCGTTCGAGCTCCTCACCGCGATGGCACTCGACCACTTTGCGGCGATGGAATGTGATGTCGCGGTGGTTGAGGTGGGGATGGGCGGGGCGCTGGACGCGACGAATGTGGTCACACCCGCGGTGAGCGCGATTACGGCCCTCGATTACGAGCACACGTTGGTGCTCGGTTCGACGCTCGCGGAGATCGCCGCGAATAAGGCGGGGATCATCAAGACCGCGCGGCCGGTCGTTGTTGCGGAGCAGGCGACGGAAGCCATGGCAGTGATCGCAGACGTTGCGGCACGTCAACAAAGCACGTTGTATGCGGCCGGCCAAGACTGGCATGCGGAAGGGCACTGGCGGAATTTCACCGCGATTGGGCCGTGGGGAGCAATCCCGGATCTCCGGGTAGGACTGGCGGGAGGCCATCAGGTGACGAACGCGTGCCTGGCTCTAGCCGCGGTGACGTTGGTCTCGCCTGCCCTTGCGGTCTCGGAGGAGCTGGAACGAGGCCTACGAGCCGGGGTCGAGGCGCACCATGGGCAGGCCGTGCGTCACCAGCAGCACCCGTACAGGAGATTTGACCAGACATGGGAAACTGCGGCGCGCGCCGGCCTTGCCTCGGCGTCATTGCCCGGGCGATTTGAAGTGGTTGAAGTCGATGGGCGGCTGGTGGTGCTCGATGGGGCACATTCTCTCGCTTCGGCGAGAGCCCTCGCCACGACCTTGAGCGAAGCCTACCCTGTGCGGCAGGCGATACTGGTGGTTGGGACGGCCGCGGATAAACGCATTGATGCAATTGCCGAGGCCCTTTCGGGTAATGACAGATGTGTTCTCGCGACCCATGCGCGCTCACCGCGCGCGGCAGAAACCGATCACATCGCGAGGGCGTTTCAGCGGGTGGGGCTCCCGGTGCGCGAGGTACACGATGTTGCCGAGGCGCTTGGCGAGGCGATGGCTATGGCGGGCGAAGCCGATCTGATCGTGGTAACCGGTTCCTTTAGGGTGGTGGCGGAAGCGCGGGAGG
>DASYWB010000286.1:0-7809 GCA_035936495.1 Thermomicrobiales bacterium | reverse complement strand
CCATCCGTATCGTCCGGCTTATCGCCTGCTCCTCACCTGGTACATGCACCAGCACCGGCGGTAACTCATTCTGCACCACGCCGCGCTTTATGAGCGCCGCCTGCTCTGGAGACCAGGCGCGGGCATTGAGGATGAGCGCGTCACTCGCGCGCCCGATGAGGCGACCGAATTCCACGAGGTCGTCGTCAGGGATCGCGCTGGTACCGCCCAGCATCGCGAGCAGACGACCACGGCGTTGGAGCGAGAGCGCGCGCAGAACTGGCCTGAGGAACCACGAGGGGAGCGGACGCTCGATGACCGCGAGCGTCTCACCGATCCTAAGAATGTTGAACGACCCGAGAACCAGCTCCTCGGTCCCGGCGAGGGCCGCGAGCGCCCCACCAATGATGCTGGCCGGCATACCACAGGCTCGGGCGACCGTGGCGGCGATCAAGGCGTTTTGGATCTCGAAGGTCGCCGCCCCTTCGAGAGCGAAGCTCAGGTCGGCGATGTGGACGAGACGTTCGCGGCGAGACCGCGTGCCGATAAAGAGTGATTCACCATCGGTCCACGCGCCCGAACCACCATGCTCGAGGTGACGCTTCAGCAGCGGGGTATCGGGGCGCTGACCGACCATCGCCGCGGTTGATGCCGTGACCTTGGCGTGGTTCGCCACCGAGTAGTCCTCGGCATTGACGACTAAGCGCCCCCCGTCCATCAACGCGCGGAGTACCGCCGGGTACGCGTCAAGTGCCCATTTTGCATCATCGTGGGCGAGGCAGGCATCGCTATTGGCGCAGATATTGGTGACCGCCACGATGGGATAGACCCCGCTCGGAAGACCGACCGCTTGGACCATGGGCCAGTCGAGCTCTTGGATCGCAACATCGATCGTCCCCTGGTTAAGCCGCGTAAGCGCGTGCTGCCACGGCGCGAGCTCGCCCGGTTCCGCCCGGCCATCGATCTCTACGCCTTCATCCGTCCACGTTGCCGTCCGAATACCGGCCGTGCGGAAGATGTGATCGAGGAGCCGGATGACGGTGCTCTTGCCCCGTGTGCCGGCTATCGCGATGAGAGGCAAACGTTGTTCCCGCGATATTGCGCGGTGCCATTCGGCGAAGGAGGTGGGAAATGAATGCCGCGCCATGATCGACGAGGTGAGGGACGTCATCGTCCTTGCTCCTTGGTGTTCTCTTCAGTGATGCCGAGCTCGTGATAGAGCCGCGGCAGGATATGCCGACACGCTTGGCCGCGGTGGCTGATCGCGTTCTTCTCGGCCATTGGCAGCTCGGCCATCGTCCGCCCATCAGGCAAGACGAAGATAGGGTCATAGCCAAAGCCACCGGCCCCGCGCGGGGCGAGTCCGATGGAGCCATGGCAGACACCTTCGGCGATCTCCAATGTTGAGTTTGAGCTTGCCAACGCCACGATACAGCGAAACCTCGCCGTCCGCTGTCCGGGCTGGGGAAATGCTTGCATCGCCGCTAGCAGCTTCTCTCGATTTCTCGCGTCGGACACCGGTGTCCCCGCGTACCGAGCCGAGTGTACCCCAGGGATTCCACCCAAGGCATCCACCTCGAGTCCCGAGTCATCGGCCAAAGTCAAGAGCCCCGATGTCTTCGCGGCCTGGAGCGCCTTCGCGACCGCGTTGTCCGCGAACGTATCGCCCTCTTCTGACGGGGAAGGGACTCCGAGGTCTTGAAGCGTGATAATGTTCACACTGGGCGGAAGCAGGGAGCGGAACTCATCAGCTTTATCCCGATTCCCCGTCGCAATAAGCAATTCCCGTGCCTCAGCCATCGGCGTCAAGCTCGAGCGCGAAGACGCGCGCCGCGGAGACGGTCGTCGAGTGTGCGACCTCGGATAAGGGGAGGTTGAGGTGGTCGGCTAACCGCTCCGCGATCAGGGGAATGAGCGCGGGGCGGTTCCGACGTTCCTTCGTCCCGGCTGGGACGAGGTAGGGCGCATCGGTCTCCAGGACCAACTGGTTGCAAGGGATCTTCCGCAGAGCGTCGCGGAGTGCCTGACTCGAAGCCCGCGTCATGAGTCCCCCAACGCCGAATACCCAGCCGCGATCCAGACCGAGCGTCAGTAACGCCTCACTCCCATCAAAGCTGTGGAGGATCACGGATCGATCCGCTGCCGTGCGCGACAGCGAGGCGGCGCAGTCCGCCGCCGCTTCGCGCTGGTGGATCACGACCGGTAACCCAGAAACCCGAGCCAGCTCGAGTTGCGCCTCGAACACCCGTCGCTGCAGCCTCCGATCAGGGACGGACCTGGAGTAGTCCAGACCGATCTCGCCAACGGCGCAGGGTCGCTGTCCGAGCACCCGGCGCTCGAGATCCGCCATCAGATCATCGGAAAACTCATCGGCGTGACCCGGGTGCAGCCCGAGCGTGAACGCGATATCCGGATGGGCGCTGGCCAGCGCAACCGTCGAATCCCACCGTGCAGGCGCGTAACCGACGTTGATCATCGCCGCGACACCCGCCGATCGGGCCTGCTCGACCACCGAGCCACGATCCTGATCGAACGCGCGATCATCCAAGTGCGCGTGGGTATCGACGAAGCGGAGGTCATCGTTACGGACGTCCATCAATAGGTCCCTCGGTGCGTAACGCCCGTCTCATTTCACTGTTACGCTCTTCGCCAGGTTGCGCGGCTTGTCGGGGTCGTTGCCACGCAGGAGAGCGATGTGATAGCCGAGCATCTGTGCTGGGAGGGCGTTCACCAGCGGCGCGGCATCGCCGACATCGGGCGTCGCCAGGTGAATATCGAAGACCGGGTCTGGCTCCGGCCCGATGCCGATCATCAGCCCACCCCGGCTACGTAGCTCCATCGCACCGGACAGGATGTCGTTTCTGGTCTCGTCATTGGGCGCATAGACGATGCAGGGCGTGCCGGGCTGCACGAGGGCAATGACTCCATGCTTCAGCTCGCCGCCCGCGAAGCCTTCCGCGTGCATGTAGCTCACTTCTTTGATCTTCAGCGCGGCTTCCAGAGCGGTCGGATAGGCGAGGCCGCGGCCAATCACAAAGAGATTCGGGGCGGTGGCGATACGAGCCGCGACTTCGCGAACCTGACCTGTCCATTCGGGGCTGAGCAACCGCCGCAATCCATCGGCCGCTTGGCGAACCAAGTTGGCGCCCTGCTCATACGACCCGGCGAGCGCGTGCGCCGCCAGCAACAGCACCGCCACCTTCGCGGTGTAGGCCTTGGTCGAGAGGACGCATTGCTCGGGTCCGGCCCCGAGGTGGACGCGGCAATCCACCATGCGGTCAAGCGTGGAGTGCTCAGCATTGACGAGCGCGCCCAGCCGTGCGCCCCGGCGGCGCGCGGCCAGCATCGCGTCGATGACATCCGCCGTCTCGCCGCTCTGTGAGAGTGCGAGCACAAGACTCTCCGGCGTCAAGAAGTGCTCGTGATAACGAAACTCGGATCCGACCACGAAGTTGACATGTCTCGCGGCGATCCGGCTGAAGAGATACGATCCCGTCAAGGCCGCGTAGGAAGCGGTCCCGCAGCCCACGAGGAACGTGCCGTAGGCGTCTCCGATTGACGTCGCGAGCTCGCGAATCGGCTCCTCGCTCCTCTCGACGAGCCGGTCAAGAACGTCTGGCTGCTCGGCCATCTCCTTGGCCATAAAGTGCGGGTGGCCGTTCAGCCCCCGGCTTTGCACCGAGAGCGTTAGGGGGCTGAACTCGGGAGGAAGTTGGCGCATCGTGTGCCGGTCATAGAGCGAGAAGCCATCGAGACTGAGGTGGGCCAGATGGTGGTCCTCTAGGTAGAGGACTCGGTCGGCGTGATCGGCGAGGGCGAGTGTGTCCGACGCGATCGTCGCGCCGCGACCATTGGCGCCGATGACGAGTGGTGACGTGTTCTTGGCGGCAACGAGTTCCCGCCGGTCGCGCTCGAACGCGATGACAGCGTTCAACCCGTCGAGGCGGGGAAAGACGCTCGCAACGGCGTTCACCAACCCGCCGTCCGGATGATCCACCAGTTCCGCATCCACGAGGTGGGCAATCACCTCGCTGTCCGTCTCTGAGTCGAATTCATGCCCGCGCGCGACGAGCTCCGACTTGAGCTGGCGGAAATTCTCGACGATGCCGTTATGGATCACGGCGACGCGGCCGCTTGGTCCCAGGTGGGGATGGGCGTTCGCGTCGGTGACGCCGCCGTGCGTTGCCCAGCGGGTATGACCGAACCCCACGGTGGTATCCGCGAAATCGACCGAGCAGCCGCCGATCTTGCCAACGTGTTTCTCGACCTCAATGCCATCGCGTCCCGCGACGGCCACCCCCCAGGAATCGTACCCCCGGTACTCCAGTGTCGTTAACGCCTGCATCACCATGCTGCCAACGTCGGCTCGTTCGCCGACGTAACCAAATATGCCGCACATGTCTCCCTACTTCCTCACCGCGAATCGATACAATCGGGATGTCGTCGCCACGCCCTTGATGCCACGCGAGGCGCATGCATCCTCACCCTGAGGCGAGGCAAGACCCTGAGGCGAGGCAAGCACGACCCGAGCACGATGCTGCTGCGACGACGGGGGAAGAGGAGGCCGATACGCGGAGTCAGAAGCGTTCGGTAGGCACGCTGGTCGTTCTTTGTCGGTGCGTCACCACACCGGTTTGTCACGACCATCACGACTGTGCAAGCCGGAGAGCCATCCGCCGAAAGATTCGATCGGCTCCCACCTCGTCAACTCGTGCCCCTCCACGAGTCCCGGCGCTAGATGTCATCGACCTCGCATGACCGCCAAGACTGTACGGTCACTGTTCCCACGGGTCAGTTTAGTCCCCGCGCGGTCGATCGGCAAGCTGGTGCGGTATCATTGTCGTTAGCACCCGTAAACGTTGCACGCCCCCTCTGGAGTAAGCAGCCACCGTGATCGAGCGCTACACGCGTCCCGAGATGGGGTCGATCTGGAGCGACGAGCATAAGATCGCTTGTTGGCTCGCGGTCGAAGTCGCGGTTGCCGATGCGTGGCACCGCCGTGGTCGCATCCCCGATGATGCTATCGCCCGGATCCGCGGGGCGTCATGCGACGTGATACGGATGAGAGAGATCGAGCGGGAGACGGATCACGACGTCATCGCTTTCCTTCGCGCGACCGGCGAGACGGCCGGCGACGCCGCCCGGTTCATCCATCTCGGCCTCACGAGCTCCGACGTCGTGGACACGGCGCTTGCCCTCCAAGTCAAAGAGGCGGGAGAGCTTCTAGACTCGGGTCTCGCCCGATTGATTCGCGTCCTGGGGGAGCAAGCGAGCCGTCACGCTCATACCCTCATGATTGGGAGGACGCACGGCATCCACGCCGAGCCGATCACCTTTGGGCTGAAAGTTGCCGTTTGGTACGACGAGTTCCGGAGGCATCGTCACCGCCTCGATCACGCGCGTGCTGACATGGCGGTCGGGCAGATCTCCGGGGCAGTCGGGACACATGCGCATGTTTCCGTCGAAGTTGAGGAAGAGGTTTGCGGCGCGCTTGGATTGTCACCCGCGCCCGCGTCGACTCAGGTCATCCAGCGAGATCGCCACGCGTTCTTCTTGATGATGCTGGCGGGCGTCGGCGCCAGCTTGGAGAAGATCGCCACCGAGGTTCGGCACTTGGCCCGGACCGAAGTGCGCGAGGTCGAAGAGGCCTTCGGGGTGCAGAACCAAGGCTCCTCGGCCATGCCGCACAAGCGCAATCCGCATGAGTCGGAGCGCGTCGCCGGTCTCGCCCGGCTTCTCCGCGGCTATGCCATCGCCGCCCTGGAGAACATTTCCCTCTGGCACGAGCGTGACATAAGCCATAGCTCGGCCGAGAGGGTGATCTTTCCGGATGCCTGCATCGTCCTCGACTATCTCCTCGATTTGGTCGCGGATCTTGTCGAAGACCTGGTGATCTATGCGGATCGCATGCGCGAGAACGTCGATCTGACGCGCGGCCTCATCTTCTCCCAGCGGGTGCTGCTAGCTCTGGTCGACAGCGGCATGGACCGCCAAGAGGCGTATAAATTTGTGCAACGGCACGCGCTTGCCGCGTGGGATGGTGGTCCTCCATTTCGCGCCGCCTTGGAGATGGACCCGATCACGCGGGAACGTCTTTCCCCCGGTCAGCTCGATGATCTCTTTGATCCTGCCCAACAATTGCACGAGGTCGATGCCATCTTTCGGCGCCTTGGGCTACCGATCTCTGACCATGCTGCCCGAGAGGTGGTCCCGGTATGAGGGATATCGCTGTCAACGACAAACAGGCCATGGCGTTGCGCCCGTTCCGGCAGGGGAAGGTCCGCGACATTTACGAGCTCGGGGATGGATCCCACCTCTTGCTGGTGGCAAGCGATAGGATCTCGGCCTTTGATGTCGTCTTACCGACGGTCATCCCGGGTAAAGGCCGTCTCCTGACCGCCCTATCGGAGTTCTGGTTTCGCCAGACGGCGGGGCTGGTTGAGAACCATCTCGTTTCAACGGAGATCCCCGGCGACCTGGGCCTGAGCGAGCATGAGCGAGATGACTTACATGGGCGGACAATGGTCGTCCGGCGCGCTAAGCGGATTGACGTCGAGTGCGTCATTCGCGGCTATCTTGCCGGTTCAGCGTGGGAGGAGTATCAACGTTCCGGAATGGTAGCCGGGGAGCCGGTGCCTTCTGGTCTGCCGAGGGCCGCCAAGTTGCCGGCTCCGATCTTTACCCCCGCCGTCAAGCATGATCGCGACCACGACGTCACCATCTCCCCCAGTCAGTTGGCCAACATGGTGGGCGCCGGCCTGGCCGGAAGGCTGGAAGAGATCAGCCGCGATCTCTACGATGCCGCGTCGCAACATGCGCTTGATCGGGGCATCATCCTGGCGGACACCAAGTACGAGTTCGGCTGGATCGACGGTAAGTTAACCCTCATCGACGAGCTTCTGACGCCGGATAGCTCCCGATTCTGGGACGCGTCTACCTGGACACCAGGCATCGAGCCTCCTAGTTTCGATAAGCAGTTCGTCCGCAACTGGCTGCTTTCGACCAACTGGAACCGCCAGCCGCCGGTGCCGGACCTTCCAGATGACGTCGTCGCCGGCACGCTCGAACGGTATCAGGAGGCGTATGCCCGGCTGACCGGATATGCCTCTGGGGAGATCGGATAGACCGTGGCGCAAACCGCTGTGTCTGAATCACTCGCGTCCGACAAGGAGTCGAGCCCCGGTGAGTGGCGGGTCGATGTGCTGATCCTGCCCAAGGACGGCGTCAACGATCCTCAGGGGGAGGCGATCCTTGGAGGCCTGGATTCGCTTGGCTACGCGAACGTCGATGACGTTCGCGCCGGAAAGCTGATTCGGATGAGGCTCCGTGCGGCGACGGCTGAAGAAGCCCATCGAGAGGCGACCTCCATGTGCGACCGCTTACTCGCGAATCCCGTGATCGAAACGTATCTCGTCGAGGTCACGCGAGCCGAGGGGGCGCCATGACGAGCGTTGTCGGCGTGGTGAGCTTTCCAGGGAGTAATGGCGACGCGGACGCCTTCCACGCGGTGCGCGACGATCTGGGAGCGCCGGCGCGGCTAGTGGACTACCGTGAGGCGGACCTCGACGGCATCGGGGCGCTGATCCTTCCCGGTGGCTTTTCGTATGGCGATCACCTCCGCTGCGGGGCAATTGCCCGGTTCGCGCCAGTGATGAAGTCCATTGCCGCATTCGCGGAGCGCGGCGGGCCAGTGCTCGGCATCTGCAACGGCTTTCAGATTCTCACCGAGGCGCACTTGTTGCCAGGCGCGCTTCGTCGGAACAAGACCCTCAAGTTCCATTGTCACTGGACGCATGTCCGCATTGAGCGGACATCTACGGCTTGGACCGA
>DASYWB010000285.1:0-2774 GCA_035936495.1 Thermomicrobiales bacterium | reverse complement strand
GCCATGGACCAGCCGGAAGCGGACGCCTTCGGCCTCGAACCGGATCTCCGGCACCAGCGTCCGCAGGTAGGCTTTGTTGTCTTCGGTCGTCATCCAGCGCGACCACATGAGTGAAGCCTGGCCCCGCGCCTCCTCGTCCTTATCCTTCTAGGCGCACCCGCAATCGTCCCGGTCGAACCCGACCCCATCGTCATAGTTCATAGTTCCCCATGATCGTCGGGATCTCCCGCTCCCGGATGAGCTCGATGGTCTCGTTGGGACAGGCGCCGTAACCTACCAGATCGCCAAGGCAGTAGACGGCGTCCGGCGCCTGGGCGTCGATCGCCGCCACCGTTGCCTCGGTCGCGGCGCTGTTGCCGTGGAGATCGCTCAAGATCGCGATTCGCGTCGCCATGGCTAACACTCCCCGCAATCACAGCTTCCAGTCCGGGTACAGCAGCGAACCTGGCGCAGCGCCAGGAGTGGCACGAAGGCCTTGACGCGACTCTCCCAGAGCGTCTCAACCGCCGACTCGACGCAATCATCAAGAACTGAGGCAACCGGGCGGGAGTGAGCCATGCATTCGTCCCTAGCCTCGCGCCGCTCACGGCCGAGACGGCCTGCTGACTCATCAGGGCCTGGCCAATGACGTTGACAACGCGCTCCATCGCCAGCCTCCGTATCTCGCCCTCATCGCGACCGCGCCGCCTGAACGCCCTCCAGGTCCGCTGCCTCGGCCGGGAAGAGGCGCTGTCTCAGCCAGAGCGAGACGTAGACGAGCCCGATGAGCACTGGCACCTCGATCAGCGGGCCGACCACCCCGGCCAGCGCCTCGCCGGAGGCGATCCCGAAGACACCGACCGATACCGCGATAGCTAGCTCGAAGTTGTTGCCGGCGGCGGTGAACGAGAGCGCGGCGGTCTCCGGGTAGCTGAAGCCCATCCGCTTGGAAATCAAGAACGCCAGCGTGAACATCACGGCGAAATAGACGACAAGCGGTAGCGAGATCCGCAATACGTCCAGAGGCAACTCCACAATCCGGTCGCCCTGGAGCGAGAACATCAGGACGATGGTGTAGAGCAGGCCGATCAGCGCGGTCGGGCCAAGCCGGGGCATGAGCGTGTTGTCGTACCAATCCCGCCCTTTCATGGGCACCAGTGTCAGCCGGGTGAGCGCACCGGCCGCGAGCGGGATGCCGAGGAAGATCAGGACGCTGCCAGTGATCTCCCAGACGGATACGTCGATTGCGGTCGCGTCCGCGCCGAACCAGCTAGGGATCTCGGTCAGGAAGAGCCAGCCAAGCACCGAATACATGAAGATCTGGAAGAGCGAGTTGAGGGCAACCAGGACAGCGGCCGCGTCGCCGTCGCCGCATGCGAGCATGTTCCAGATCAGAACCATCGCGATGCATCGGGCGAGGCCGATCAGGATCAGCCCGTTTCGGTAATGGGGAAGGTCGGGCAAGAAGGCCCAGGCCAGGCCAAACATTACCAGCGGCACAAGGACCCAGTTGAAAACGATGGAGGCGGCTAAGAGCCGGCCCTGAGTCTGGAAGCGGCCGAGCGACTCGTACCGTACCTTGGCCAGTACCGGGTACATCATCCAGAGCAGACCGATCGCGATCGGTAATGAGACGCCGGCGACCTTGACGCGGTCGAGCGCCGGGCCGATGCCCGGAAACGCGCGGCCTAGAATAACTCCTAAGACCATCGCCACGAAGATCCAGAGCGGGAGAAAGCGGTCGATCACCGAGAGTTGAGGTGTGACGTCGGAAACTGGCTGGCTGATCGGCCTCATCTGCTGCGTTTGGACGTTCACGCGACTCCTGTCTCCGCATGGCAACGGACCATGCCGTCGTCCTCATCATTGTATATCAATATAAATTGATATAGGCAAGCCGCGACAGGGAATCGGTTGCCCGCGGTGAGCCAACGACGAGGAAACTATCCGAGATCCCAATCCGGCATCTGGACGGGGAAGACCATCCCCGGCTCGGCGAGCGGACACGTCTCCGGCACCACCAGCAGGCCATTGGCCCTGGCGAGCGAGGTCAGCATGCCTGACCCTTGCTCACCGGCGAGCCGCGCGACGTAGCCGTCCGGTGCCGGATCGATCCGGACGCGAACATAGTGCTGTCGGCCGCCCCTATTCTCGACCCGGTCAAGCAGCCGGGCTTGTACGGTCGGCATCGTGATATCACGTCGGCCGAGCATGGTGAGGATCGCTGGCCGGACGAACTGCGCGAATGCAACCGCCGCCGCGACCGGATTGCCGGGAAGCCCGATCAGTGGTGTATCGCCGACCCACCCAAACGCGAGCGGCTTGCCTGGCTTGAGCCGGATTTGCCAGAGGTCGATCCGGCCTTCTGATTGGAGCACATCCTTCACGATGTCGTAGTCACCGACGGAGACGCCGCCGGTGGTGACGAGCAGGTCAACACCGGCCGTTTGGCCGAGCTTCGCACGCACCGCATCGACCGTATCGCGAGCGATACCGAGGTGGGCCGGTTCGCCACCACATTGACGGATCTGGGAGGCCACCATCGCCCCGTTGCTGTTCCAAATCTGGCCCGGTTGGAGCGGTTCGCCAGGCGCGACGACTTCGTCGCCCGTCACCAGAACGGCAACGCGTGGCCGGCGATGGACGAGCACGTGACTCCGACCGGCCGCGGCCAAGAGACCGATCTCGGCCGGCCGAAGCCGCGTTCCCGCGCTCAAGATCCTGTCCCCGGCGCGCGTATCCTCACCGGCAAGCCTGATGTTCTTACCTTGCTGCACCGGTTGGCTGATACCGAT
>DASYWB010000284.1:0-10766 GCA_035936495.1 Thermomicrobiales bacterium | reverse complement strand
AACCGGCATGGGCGTTCCCCGGCGTCCACGCCGGGATCGACAGGCTCGAAGCGAAGGGCATCGCTCACCCGCTCCTGCCCCA
Organism: Thermomicrobiales bacterium; assembly: GCA_035936495.1. Classification (GTDB taxonomy): domain Bacteria; phylum Chloroflexota; class Chloroflexia; order Thermomicrobiales; family UBA6265; genus DASYWB01. The sequence goes on along the minus strand of DASYWB010000284.1, from coordinate 10,684 downwards.
CGGACGGGTCGCCAATGATGTCACCGTGGGGCCGCCGGGGACGTTCCTCCTGGTTACCGGATCGAACATGTCGGGGAAGAGCACCTTGCTCCGGGCGATTGGGACAAACGCGGTCCTTGCCGGCGCGGGCGCACCCGTTTGCGGCCAGTCGCTCTGCATGCCTCCCGTAACCATCGGCACCAGCGGTCACGTCGAGGACTCCCTAGCCGAAGGGGTCTCGTTCTTCATGGCGGAGCTCCAGCGGCTGAAGCAGGTCGTTGACGTGGCAAGCGCGACGCGCGAGGCCGGCGGACGGTTTCTCTTTCTCCTCGACGAGATCCTGCAAGGGACCAACACCGCCGAACGGCAGATCGCCGCCCGCCGGATTATCCAGCACCTGCTGACCCAGGGCGCGATCGGCGCGGTCTCGACGCACGATCTCACGCTCGCCGAGACGGCCTCGTTGCGAGCGGCTGCGCGCCCCATCCACTTCCGGGAGACGTTCGAGACCGGTCCGGCGGGCGCCACGATGTCCTTCGACTACCTAGCTCGTGAGGGCATCGCCACCTCGTCCAACGCCCTGCGCTTGATGGAGCTCGTCGGGCTCGACATCGGCCGGGACGAGGAGTGAGAGGGCGTCTGGCAAGCATGTTCGCATCCAATTCCCAGAAAGTAGGGGCACGGCGCGCCGTGTCCGGCCTCTAACCGCATCGCTGACCCTTGCCACACGGCCTCCGATACGCGAGGCGGGTGAACGGTTAGCAGGCATCGTCGAACAAGCCTGACTGCACTCGGGGATGCCTGTATCCTTATGGCTATCACGAGTGGTCGTGACCTCTCCAGGACACGACCGTGTACCCGGATGGCGCCCGAGTCCGAGGGGGCATGTCGAACGCGTAGTTGGGGCGGTTCGCGGCAAGGCACGGCACGCCAGGCCCCTACGACGTAGGCCATACCGGCTCCGGCTCAACACCGATGCCTGCATCAGCCGCAACCACCGACAACACCCTCTCTCGCGCACCAGGAGAAGGGGGAGGGCTGCTCGCTAGCACGGGGCGATGGCCCGAATCTGGCGCTATGGCAATCGAGGCCCGGGAGAACCTCGCCGGGATGGCGCTTAACCTCTTCCTCACTCTCTGGAGACCCCTGGAATGGCCATTCAGCAACCATCGGATCTGCACGATGTGCTCGTCGTTGGAGGTGGACCGGCCGGGGTTTCGGCGGCGATCACGCTGGCGCGCGCCTGCCGGTCCGTAACGGTTGTCGATTGCCTGGATATCGGTCGCTCTGACTGGCGCCAACGCAACCGCAATTATCCTGGCTTCCCGGACGGCATTACCGCGGTCGAGCTGAGCCGGCTTGGTCGCCAGCAAGCGGAGCAGTATGGGGCTCACTTCATCGTGGGTGAAGTCGCGCGCCTCGTTCAGGCGGATTCTGTCTTCGTGGCGAGCGGCGAAGACTTTGAGGTGCAGGCGCGCTCCGTCATCCTGGCCACCGGCGTCAGAGATCGCTGGCCGGTCTTTCCCGGTTATGAGTCCTACATTGGCAAGACGATGCACTGGTGCCTCTATTGTGACGGCTACGAGATGCGAGGGAAGCGGGTGGTCCTGGTGGGCAACGACGAGGACGCCGCCCAGCTCGCCGTCCAGTTCTTGGCGTTCACCGATGATGTCACCCTCCTGACCAACAGCGGCTCGCTTGGGCTTCCCCAGGCGTTGGTCGAGCGGCTCGCCTCCCGGGGAATCCCAACCGTTATCGGCCGGCTGACAGATGCCAAGGCGAAAGGGGACGGCATCCTCGAATCTATCACCATTGATGATCGAGAGTCTCTGCCACTTGATCATCTCTTTAGCCATCAAGGGGCGGATCCGAACACCGAGTTGGCGCGAGCACTTGGCGTCGAGCTCAACGAGTACGGATACATTGACACCGACCTCCATGCTCGAACGTCGTTGCCCGGCGTCTATGCCGCGGGCGATGTCACTCGCCGCTTTTCGCATCAGGTTGCTACCGCGATCCACGAGGGAACGACCGCGGCGACGACTATTGACTTTGAGCTCTTCGAACGCGACCAAGCCGCGCTCGATCTTCAACGCGTGTCAACACTTGCCGGCTGATACATGGGGCTGAGACGCTACTGCCATGCTGGCTTGTGCTATACTTCACAAACTAGCACGGGATGCGCGGGCTTGCCGCGCGACAGTACGCCATCAACCCTTCTCATCGCCGCGCGGCGCGGGGGTCGTCGAGCCGTACTGACCGGCCTTCGGTTCCCAATTTTCACTGCTTACCTCGGATAGCGCTGCGCCAGAGAAGGTTTCTTTTCGTGTCAATTGCAACACTCGAACGTCCGTCCTTGCTCGTCGATGACGAACAGGCGGATCCTATGTCATTCGCGCATCTTCCCCTGCGCCCCGCGATGCTGGCCACACTCGACGCCATGGGTATGGTGACGCCGACGCCGATTCAGGCGGCGGCGTTGCCCGGCCTGCTCGACGGGCGAGATACGATCGGCCAGGCGCGGACCGGCTCAGGGAAGACCCTCGCCTTCAGCATCCCGATGGTTGAGGCGATCGATCCGAGCCGCCGTGCCGTGCAGGCGCTTGTCCTCACCCCCACCCGAGAACTGGCCGTTCAGGTCGGTGCGGTCATCGATCAGCTCACGGTGGGCCGTGGCATCCGGTCGACGTTGATCTTCGGTGGTCGCTCTATCGGTCCCCAGCGGGAGGCGGTCCGGCGCGGTGCCCACATCGTCGTCGGCACCCCCGGTCGCGTGCTCGATCTGCTGAACCAGGGTGCGCTCTGGCTCGATCAGGTGCGCTTCCTCGTATTAGACGAGGCCGACGAGATGCTCGACCGGGGCTTCGCGCCTGACGTCGAGCGCATCATTAGCCGTACGTCCAACAGTCGGCAGACCGCCATGTTCTCGGCCACAGTGCCGGACTGGGTGCGCCAGACGGCCGCGAAGCATCTCCACGATCCCGTGACGGTCGCCATCGACACTCGACCCGAGGATGTGCCCGCGATCGAGCACATCGCCTACGATGTCCCGGCTGGAGATAAGCTCGGTGCCCTCAAGGATCTCCTCGATCAACGTGGAGATGGCTCGGTCATCGTCTTCGGCCGCACCAAGCATGGTGTCAAGAAGTTAGCCCGGCAGCTCGAACTGGCCGGCTACGATGTCGTCGCCCTCCAAGGCAATCTCTCCCAAAACGCGCGTGATCGCGTGATGGAACAGTTCCGCTCGGGCGAGGTCCAGACGCTCATCGCGACGAACGTCGCCGCTCGTGGCTTGGACGTGACCGGTATCGAACTCGTCGTCAACCTGGAGCTGCCCGAGTCGCCGGAGCTGCTCACGCATCGCGTCGGACGTACCGGACGGATGGGCCGGCAGGGCCGAGCGATCACGCTGCTGGGACCGGAGGATGCCGGAAAGTGGCGCCAACTCGAGCGGGGGCTTGGCAAGCGTGTTGCTCGCATGCGTTGGACCGGCGCTCGCGACGCGATGACCGGTCTGCTGGCCCCGCCGTCCCCAACCCCGGACGTGCCGAACGGCTCTCGACCATCCGTCAATGGTGGGTCTGGACCGCTGGCCGGCGCATCGCGGCGCCTATCGCGCGGAACAGATACACCTATCGCCGATAGCGGGGATGATGGAGGGTTTTCCCTGTTTGATATGGACGATGTCCACGTCGCACCGGAGTCCGTCGGGACATTCGCATCGGACCCGAGCCGTCCCGCCTGGGCCGGCGGGTCTCAGACCGCACGAGGATCTCGACGCGGAACCGGGGGAAACCGAGAGGCGCGAACCATGCACCCAGTGGTCTGCGCGACCTGCGGCGCGGCAACGACGGTGCCATTCGAGCCCGATCCTCGGCGCCCGGTTTACTGCCGCGACTGCTACCAGCCGCGGGGCCGTTAGGGCCGCGTTGAACTCCTGCCTGGCGGAGCGAGAGGGGCACACGTATACTCGCCGCGCGCGTCCGCTCGGGATGGTTCAGCCGTCAACTACCGTGGGAGTTCAGAGGAGTCGTGATCGATTGTTTATGTAACTTCCCCGGCGCGGCAGAGAGGCACCTCCATCCGTTGCCGGTCTCATCTTGGCCCCCCGGAGGGTTGAGATGAGGAGTTGGCGGTCGTGGCTCGGTATCGCGATCAGCCTTGCGTTCCTGGCGTTCGCCTTCCGGGGCCAGGATATCAGCAGCATTCTCGATACGCTCGGGGAGACCGACTATCGCTTGCTCGTTCCGGCGCTCGCCTTTTACTTCGCCGGTGTCTGGATCCGGGCGATCCGGTGGTCGGTCCTGCTGCGGCCGCTGGCCCGGGTCGGCGCCCGGCAGGTCTTTCCGATCGTCGTCGTTGGCTATACCGCGAATAACGTCTTGCCCCTGCGTACGGGCGAACTGGTCCGCGCCTACCTCCTCGGCCGCCAGACAGGAATCCGGAAGACGTCCAGCCTGGCCACAATTGCGGTCGAGCGGCTGTTCGATGGCCTGACCATGCTCGGCTTCATGCTCGCGGCGACGACCGTGGTGAGCTTCACCAGTCAGCTCCGCCACCTGACGCTCGTGGCCTTCACCTTGTTCGTGAGCTTACTGATCGGCCTGTTCCTGCTCACGCTGGGCGGGACATTCCGGGACAAGGTGCTCCAACTCGTCCTCGGTCCATTGCCCGTCCCAATGGCAGATCGGGTCGAGCGTCTCGCCGAATCTTTTTTGAGTGGTCTCGGCGTGCTGAAGCGTGGGCGCGACCTTGGCATCGTCGCTGGCACGTCGTTGGCCGCCTGGCTGTCAGAGGCGGCGATGTATTGGACGGTCGCGCGGGCGCTGGGCACCGACCTCAGCAGCGTTCTCGGCGTCGGGGAAACGCTCTTGACGACCGGCGTGGCGAACATGGCCACGTTGATCCCATCATCACCCGGCTACGTCGGCCCCTTCGAGGCCGGTATTCTCCTCGTTGTCAATGGCGCGCTCGGCGTCCAGAGGGAACTGGCGCTGAGCTACGCCATCCTGGTCCACGCTGCCCTCTTCTTCCCCATCACGATCATTGGATCGGTCATCTGGTGGCGAAAGCACCTTTCGCTGGACCAGCTTCGCGACATCGATGCCGAGCCCGAGCGCACCGAATACGAAACGTATGCCCCCGCGACGCGTTCAGGCGCCGCGGAGCGAACGCGAGGCGAACCGCGGAGTGTGAAGCCATGAGGCGCATCCGGCGAGTCGTTGACGTGAGTGGGCGGTCCACGCGCTTCGTTGCAGCACGCTGCTCTTGCGGAACGATCGATAGGTGAGCATCATCCAAGCCATCATCCTGGGGATCGTCCAGGGGTTGACTGAGTTCCTTCCTATCTCCTCCTCCGCTCACCTGATCGTCGTCCCCTGGCTCTTCGGCTGGGACGAGCCTGGACTGGCGTTTGACGCGGCATTGCACCTGGGGACACTCGTTGCCGTCGTTGCCTATTTTTGGCGGGACTTACTCGGCATGGCGCGCGCGCTGCCGCCCGCTCTGCCTCGAACGCGCGCACTCCTGCGAGACCCTGATCCCCTCCACGGCCGCGTCCGTTCCCCATCGGACCAGCAGGCGCGCCTCGCGTTGCTGATCGGCATCGCCACGATTCCAGGTCTCCTCGCCGGTCTCTTCGGTGAGGATGCCTTAAGCGCATTCTTTCACGACGAGCTCAGGCAGGCACGCGCGATCGCGATCAGCGCGGTGCTGCTGATCTTCGTCGGTGTTCTGCTCTGGGTTGCGGAGCGGAGCGCCGCTCACCACCGGACGATGTACCACTTGACCTGGCGCGACGCGGTGATGATCGGGCTGGCACAGGCCACCGCCCTCCTCCCGGGGGTGTCCCGGTCGGGCGCGACGGTTACGGCTGGTCTCTTCCAAGGGCTCAGCCGCGCGGAAGCGCTGCGCTTCTCATTTCTCCTGGGAACGCCGCTCATTCTCGGCGCCGGTGCCAAGGCGGTCCTTGAAGCCATCGCCGAGGGCATGGCGGCTTCCGAGGCATGGATGTTTCTCGCTGGTGGCGTGACCTCGGCGGGCGTGGGGTTTATCGCCATCGCCGGATTGCTGCGCTTTGTCCGCCATGCGAACTTCGCGGTGTTTATCATCTATCGGATCGTGCTTGGGTTCAGCTTGTTGGCATTGCTCGCGGCCGGTTTCCGATAATACTGATTTCGGATGAGTCGGTTGCCGGACAGCCCTCCCTAAACTCAGGGACCCCCGCTCCCGCGCACCGGGCGAGAGGGTGTCGGAATCGTCCACGGTGGCCGTCCACGTCTGTCCCCTCAGCATGCGGCCCGGCGCTCAGGCGGTGTTCCCGGAAGAAGACGGGGCGTACCCGGGAACAGCTACGGGATCGCGCGGTCCATCTGCCCGTTGCAACGTGTGCATCATCATGCACACGTTACGACCGTTGCCATTCAATCTGATGATTGCACGGTCGCGTGCTTTCACCCGCTCGGCGATCCGATCACTCATGGCGCTCGCGCCGGAAGGAGCTACCCGTCTCGAATGTCCTTGCGCGAGGGTTATCTCCACTCCGGTTGCCAATGTCAATGCCATTGGGGCCGGCAGCCGCTTAGGCGTTCTCGTCAAGGGCGCCACCGTGCTCGAAGCGGCGGGGAGGGTCCGGGCAACCTAGTGGGCGCGAGCCCCGATCGCCGTGACCCATGCGCCGAGATTAGTGGCGAGCGTCACCATGAGCACCGCGTCCGCTTGGATCGCCCGGGCGAGGAACGCGCCGGCCGCTTCCCGGGGCCAGTGGTAAATCGCGCGGTGCGCTTCCACATATTGACAGCGGTTCGCGTCAAACCGTAGCTCGGCAACGACCCAGCCGACCGGCTGCAACTCAAGGAAAAGGACGTGATCGCCATGCTGCCAGACGAAGGGCTGGCTGGTCCTGCTCTGTTGCCTCGAGTGGACACTGGTGCCGGCGACCAGGCCGCGCGCCAAGGTCTGATCGAACCGCAACGGAGAGTTTTCGATTGGCTCACAACCCGGATCCGCGTCGGACCCGGCGCTGGAACCCTGTTGTGGTGGAAGGTTTGGCGCCATGGCGGGGCCTTTACAGTGATGCGATAGACCTCGTGATGTAGAGTGCCGGGAGCACGTAATGCCGACCTCATTCCGGGCTTTAGAGCCGGCTGAAGCCTGAACGTTGCGTCGGCCTCGGCAACTGGGTAACTCGCCTAAGAGCGTAGCACTGCCCAGCGCGCCGGTGCAAGGTTTGGCGCGGTCTTCCTCCCTATCCCGGACGCGGCCCGACGGCGATACTGGAGGTTAACGCCGGTTGTCCATCGACGTAGATCATCATCGCTAAGGTGCCGTCTGGCCACGTCTCGGGGCTGGTTCTCGTGAGATGGAATTCGAGCCAAACGCCTTCTGCTTGCCCGGGCGCCGTATAGGTTGAACCGACGCCGTTGATCGGCGTGCCATTGTACGTCCAGGATGCCGTGACGACCGTGCCAGGATCAATGTGACGGACAGGGACGGCCGCGTAGATCGTCGACGTGTCAATCGGGAAGGTCTCGACTGGCTGAATCGGCGCCAGCGTGGCCGGGTCGACCATGGCGGTCCAGACAATGGGTCCGAGCTCGGCCCGGTCCGAGACAAACGGCTGCTCGGATGACGGGCTGGCGGTCGACGCCGCATTGACGGCCGCGGGCGTCGAGCCTCCGGACACGCCGGATGGCGTTGCCCCCGCCGCATTCATCGTGGCGGTCCCAGCCGTCGTCTCCATGGTCATGACCGGAGTGGCGTCTGGAACGGAAGCGGGCGAGTCACCGCCGCAGCCTCCCAGGAGGAGCGCGACAATGCCTACGGTGATGATCCGACGCCGCCCGGAGGTTCCTCTCACCCGACTCACGCCGCTGTTGCCTCCTGCGTCCGTCGTGCTCGATCTGCTCACACGGCGTCGCATTTTACGTTGTCGGGACGGCTCTTTGACGCCGGTCCGGGATGATGCTCCTGCCATCGCACAGAAGAGGCCGTTCGCCGGCCGGAGGGCGAACGTTACGATGGTGCTCGAACGGCATGAGCACGAGCTAACGGCAAGAACGAGTTCGCGTACTCCTGATATGCTACTGTACGTTCGCCATGGGAGAGGTGCCGGCTGGCCAGGCACCGGGACACGGGCCTCCATGACGCTGGACAAGTGTGTCGTTGATACTCCGCATACGTACGCTCGTTTTTTGTCGATCTCGACCCGGGATGCTCGTTGGTCTACGGCTAGCGCGGTCTGGTGGCTTGCGCTATCATTGCCCACGTTAGCGAACTTCATGGTTCCTGTCCGCAACGGTCGTGACCGCCGATCCCGTCATGCTATCGGCTCCTCGGGGGCTGGTGTTAACGGGGGTGTCGCACACCGCAACACAGAGGGAGTTGCCGCTCATGGGCCGGTACGAGCTGTACGCGCCACGCTATCCGCTCCTGCCGCTCAAGAATGTCGTCATCTTCCCCCGTAACATCGTCACGCTCCTTGTCGGACGGCCCCGCTCGATCCAAGCCGTGGAGGAGGCGCTGCTACGAGATCGCCGCCTCGTCGTCACGGCTCACCGTGGCACGGAGAGTGACGAGCCGCGGCCAGGTGATCTGAACCGGGTGGGCACGCTGGCGAGCATCGTCTCCCTCGACCGGCAACACGGTGGCAATATCCAGGTGGTCCTGGAGGGCATCGGACGCGTCCGGATCGACCACTTTGACGAGACGCGTCCATTCTTCACGGTCGGCGCCGAGGAGCTCTCCGAGACCGGAGGCGATCCCGATCAAGACCCAGTGCTCATCTCCCACGTCCAAGACCTCACGACGACCTACTCGGAAGCACGCAATGCGCTTTCGGCCGAAGTCCTCGATATGGTGGAGCGGGCGACAGAGCCCGGTCACCTCGCGGACTTGCTCGCTACCCAACTGGTTAGTGATGTCGTGCGCCGTCAGGAACTGCTTGAGCTCGTCGATGGCGCCAGGCGGCTCGAACAGGTCGCGGTCCACATGGCCGGTGAGTTGGAGATGGCGTCGCTGGAACAGAAGATCAAAGCCCGGGTGCGGGACCAGATTGACAAGAATCAGCGCGAGTATTTCCTCCGGGAACAACTCAAAGCGATTCATGACGAGCTCGGCGGCGAGAACGGGAATGAGATCGAGTCGCTTCGCCAGCGTGTCGATGAGCGGGGCATGCCCGCGCCAGTGACCGAAAAGCTGCTCAAGGAGATCAACCGGCTCGAACGAATGCCGCCTGTCTCGGCCGAGTCGACGGTTGTCCGCGGCTATCTGGACACGATGCTCGCGCTCCCATGGCATGAGCGGAGCGAGGACCGGCTCGACCTCGAAGAGGCGGAGCGGATCCTCAATGACGACCATTTCGGATTAGAGCACGTCAAAGACCGGATCCTCGATTACCTGGCGGTCCGCAAGCTCACCTCAGATCTTGGGCGCGAGCAATCCACTCAGATTCTGTGTTTGATCGGACCTCCGGGTGTCGGGAAAACGAGCTTGGGCCGGTCCATTGCCACCGCGATGGGCCGGCGATTCGTCCGGGTCAGCCTGGGTGGAGTGCGCGACGAGGCTGAGATCCGCGGGCACCGCCGCACGTACATCGGAGCCCTGCCCGGGCGGATCATCGGCGCGATGAAGCAGGCCGGCACCGTGAATCCGGTGATCCTGCTTGATGAGTTGGACAAGTTGGCCAGCGACTACCGTGGCGATCCGACCGCGGCCATGCTGGAAGTCTTGGACCCTGAGCAGCACCATGCCTTCACCGACCATTACCTCGACGCGCCCTACGACCTATCGAAGGTGCTGTTTATCGCCACCGCGAACCATGGCCAGCCCATCCCCGGACCGCTCAAGGACCGGATGGAGATCATTGAGGTCTCCGGGTACACCGAGGACGAAAAGATCGCCATCGCGCGCCGCTATCTGTTGCCGCGCCAGCTCGTCGGTCATGGGCTTGGCGAAGGCACGCTCGGCATTGACGAGAGCCACTGGCTCCGCCTCATCCGAGAGTACACGCGGGAGGCCGGGGTTCGCGGATTAGAGCGAGAGGTAGCCGCGCTCTGTCGAAGAGTCGCCCGCGATGTCGTTCGAGGGCGCACGACCACCGCCGATGGCGCGGTTATCCTCGACGAGCAGCGACTTGAGGAGTACCTGGGTCCGAAGAAGTACGGGTTCTCCCAGGATTTGGATGACAGCCAAGTTGGTCTTGCCATTGGTCTCGGTGTCACCGCGGTCGGTGGTGAGATTTTGCCGGTCGAGGTCGCGACGATGCCCGGTCGCGGTGGCCTGACCATCACCGGCAAGGCCGGGGACGTCATGCAGGAGTCGGCGCGGGCGGCGCTGTCATACGCTCGTTCGCGCGCGGAGCAGCTCAGGATCGAAGGGGACTTCCAGGAGCGGTACGATCTCCATATTCACCTCCCCGAGGGCGCCACGCCGAAGGATGGGCCATCTGCTGGTATCACCATGGCTACCGCGCTGATCTCGGCACTGACGCGCCGTCCCGTCCGCAACGACACGGCAATGACCGGCGAGATCACCCTACGGGGGCGTGTGCTGCCGATCGGTGGTTTGAAGGACAAGAGCCTCGCGGCGCACCGGCACGGCATTCGCCGGATCATCGCTCCCGTGGACAATCAGCGAGAGCTGATGAAGATTCCCGAGAATATCCGCAACGATCTTGAATTCATCTTCGTCAGCAACATGGACCAGG
>DASYWB010000283.1:0-11323 GCA_035936495.1 Thermomicrobiales bacterium | reverse complement strand
GTATAAGAAGATGTCCTGCAATGTTGGCCGGGACGGCGGAGAGCGATGGCCACGGACCGCGAATACTTCAAGGCGCTGAGCAGCAGTGGTGATGCCATTCGGATTCGCTTCACGACCGACCGTGGCCAAGTCATCCGCTATACGGCTCAATATGAGACATTGCTCGACGGCGTTGTTCGTCCTGTCGTGCGATACGATAATGCGCACGGGCAAGCCCACAACGATGTGCTCGATGGGCACGGCGAGACGGTTCGTAAGGAATGGTTAACCGAGATGTCTGGCGGTGAAGCGCTCACGCACGCCATCATGGAGATTGAAGCAGGTTGGCCTGAGATGCGAGACGCTTTCTTGAGGAGGAAGTCATGAATGGGCACCGGGAGAGCCTGAGTTCTTTGGCGACCCGTAGAGTGGCTCTCTGGGAGCGTTGGCATCATGCGGTCTTTGCTGACGCCACCATACTCGATGCGGTTCCGCAAGGCGTGACCCTAGTCCTGCTTCCGGAGCATGACCCTGAGCTAGCGGAGTCAGAGATGGCGAAGGGGATGGCGGCCGTGCGTTCTGGCAAGAACGTCTATTTCCGCCACCTGATCGAAGCTGACCTGCCGTCCAGCTCAATCGAATCATCGCCCCCTCCCCAACAATTGCGCCGTACCGTCTTCAACGCCGACGGTTCCGTCGAGGCTCAGCAGGCGCTTGGACCCGACGGCGCATGGCATGCCCTCACCGAAGTGGCGGCATCGGCCGGCGGCTGATCAGGGGAGCATGATTGTACGGGTCGGCTTCGCTCCCCTTCGCCTGGATCCGCGAATGACAGGTAGGGAGATGGCACCGGCCATGGTGCATCCGGCAACTGGGCGGCCGTCAGCTGTCCTCCCTTGGATGGCGACCTACCGCGTCGGCGCCGCTAAGGTCCCGTTGTTCAGGCCGGCGTCGTGGAGCTGGAGGGCGCCGATGTTGCGGCTGAGGACGGCGAGGCCGGCGAGGTGGGCTTGGAGGCCAGCGGTGCTGGCGCAGCAGTCGATCAACACGACCGGTGCGATGCCGAGGTCGAAGACGTCCATCGCCACCTTCAGCACGCACATGTCGGTGTCGATGCCGACGATAGTCGCCCGCTCCGGGTCGATCTGTCTCAATAATGCGGTTAGCTCGTCGGGTAAACCGGTGAAACCCGGCTTCGTAAACGTTCGATCCGGCACGGCGAACCGCTCCAACTCCGGCGCGATATCCGTCTCGGGCGGTTCCGCGCAGTCGTGCCAGTCGAGCAGCCGGTGATACGGACTCCCGGCGACGTTGACGAACCGGGTGAACAGGACCGGATCATAGTGCCTCGCGTCGACGAGGCGAGCGATCCGCTCGGGGATGTGCGCGGTATACGGGTTGAGAAATCCGCGCTGCACATCCACGACGACGAGTACGCCTCCCGCTCCTGCACCCATCCACGGCACCCCCTACTCCATGAGATCGCCATATTTGCATCGCAGAACGTGGGTCGCAGGGCCAGTGCCAGGACGTTCGTCTGGGAGGTGCTTTCCGGCCGGGGGCTGCTATACTCTGCCCACGCATGCATACTAGGGGTCTACGCGGAGGCGCGGAAATCCCTCTTCGCCAAACGCGTCTTTGCCCTGGTTCCTAACCAGGAAGCGCTCGACCGACCCGCTGTCCCAACCGCCGATGCGCACTGGTCCCCGGCCAGAGGAGGCGCGATGGCACCATTCGACCGCCACGGAAGCTTACGCGGTTCCCGCCTCCAGGGTCAGGCGCGGCTCAACCATGCGCTGGCCGGACTGCTCGTCCTCCTCGTCGCGCTGCTGACGCCGCTCGGCGCCACTGCCCAAGAGGCGTTGCCGGACCCGCCCTTCACGTCTGATCAGGTTCCGCTTCCACCGCCGCCCTCCACAGAACCGGTCTACCCGCCGCCAGCCCCAACCGCCGTGCTCCCCGCTCCACCGGCTGGTCCCGGCGGACCGTTCTCGCTCGCGCGGTCCGAACACTTCGCGTTCTTCGTGCAACCAAACCCCCGGATGAGCGGCCAGGCCGTCGCCGAGGCGTTCGGGCCAAAGCTCGAGACCGCCTACGCCGAGCTCTCGGCGCTCTTTGCCGTCAAGCCGGCGATGACGATCGATGTTTATGTCTATGCGGCGGATGATGGCTTCATACAAGCCAGTCGAGGTCTCGAAGCCAGCATGATCGCGCCGCTCGGGGTGATGCCCGATCCCGCCGCGAGGCTCCACATCGCCCTGCCGAGGCTGGACGGCCGGTCGCCGTTAGAGGTGGAGAATGCCCTGCGGCACGGCACGGCGCGGGTGCTCCTGGGCATCGCGAGCGGCGGCAACCTGCCACGGGGCCTGGCCGAGGGCATGGCGATGTATACCGAGCGGCCGGTCACGCCCCGGCTCGCTAGGATCGCCGCGCTCACGGCAGGCGCCTATCAAGGTGGGACCCTGCTCTCCTGGTCGGACCTCAACCGACGCTGGCCCGTGGACGCCAACCCGGAGTTGATCACGTCTGAGTCCTACGCGATGGTCGCGTTTCTTATCGATCGGTACGGGTTCCGGTCGTTTCGAGGCATGCTGAACGAGTTGCGCGCGAACCCCGACTGGCGGCTTGCCATGCGGTTCGCCTACAACCGTAGCGCGAATGAGATCGAAGCTCAATGGCGGGATAACCTTCCCCGGTGGACGGCGAGCGAGTGGCGAGATAATCTGGTTGCTGCCTTCGATCTGGAACCTGCCCGAACCACGCTGACGGCCGGGGACTATGCCGGGGCCAAGAGGCACCTGGAGCATTCCTGGCGGCTCTTTACCGATCTCGATGACCAACCACGCCTTGCCGAGACAGAATCGCTCTTGAGCCAAGCCGAGGTCGGGATCCAAGCCGAGACGGCGATGACCCAGGCTCAGCAGGCGCTGGAGCTGCATACCTATGACCGCGCGCGGGCGCTCCTCACCCAAGCACGGGCCCAGTATGACCAACTTCCGGCCGGCCACCGGCCCGAATCACTTCTGGAAACGTATGAGGAGCTAACTAACTCCGGTCTCGTGGCGATCGCGTCGCTCGAAGAGGCCAACCAGCTCAAGAGCCGCTGGACCGATTACCCGCGAGCCCGGGCCGCGGCTCTGGATGCGGGAACCCGTTTCGCGGCTCTTGGCGACGACGAGATGCGCGGCGAAGCCGCCGGCATCCTCGAAGACCTCGACGACCGGCAACGCCGCCTGGTTCTGCTCCTCAGCGCGCTGGCGGCGATCACGGCGGCATGGCTAGTATTGTGGCTCTGGACCCGTGGCCCTACCGCGTTTGATTGGCGGTGACCGGGTGAAGATGAAGAGGATAATCGGGTGATCGAAACATGGTGGTTTGAGAACGGGCGCCGCGAGCAGCGCCCCTACAAGACACGAGCACATTGCGCTGCTTCGTTCAATGGGTCAAGGGGCACCTCATGGCGCATCGTCCGCTGACGCCTCGCCTCACGCTACCGGTACCGGATGCCGGCGCCGCGCTGGACCGGCTTGGCCGGCGAGTCGTCGAGTTGCCTCGCCGCCTGCCGCGGGGTCGCGACCTTGCCCTGGTCCTGTGGCAGATCGTCTGGCTGCCATATTGGCTCGGATCGGATGTGCCGGCGCCGCACCTCCCCGCGCGGGATGCTCGGCCTCCAGCCCAGCTTGGGCTGGCCGGCATCCAGGTCGCCCGGCTCATCGGCAGCATGGCGCGGCGTATTTGGCTCCAATGGATCCTGACGATCCTGGCACGTGCCGCCTGGCTCGTCCTGCTCGTGGGGTGCATGTGGCTCCTGATCGAGCTAGCCGGCGGCCCCGCGTTGGAGAGCGCTCCACTCATTGGGACCGGGATCATCCTGTTCACCCTCGGCGTGGTCTTCGCGGCGATCACGCGGCCGACCAGGTGGCGGGTGGCGCGGATGCTCGACCGCAGGTTCCGCCTGCATGAGCGGATGACTACCGCGCTGGTCAACCTCGGCCAAGACGTGCCGAAGGAAGGGGAACGAGCCAGGATCGTCTATCTCCAGGTCGCCGACGCGGCCAACGTCGCGACGATCCTACGCCAGCATCCCGCCTTCCGGGCGCGCCTGCCTGTGCGCGAGATCGTGCTGGCGACCACATTCGGTTTAATCTTCGCGGCACTGAGTTTCGCCAGAGGCGTCGGTGGTGGTATCCCGGAGACGGATGCCGGGCTGGTGCCAGCCTTCGTTCCCGCCATCGAACGCCTCGCCGCCGAGGCGGAGGAGCGTGCGGCCCAGGCCCCAACGACACCCGGCGACACGCCGTCAATCCAAGAGGTCCAGGAGCGTGCCCAGCGTTCACACGAGGCCCAGCGGGATCTTCAGACCCTTGGCAACGCGCTAGACGACCACGCCGTGACGCGACCGGCGGCCGAGGAGATCGCGGCGGGCGACTACGACGAGGCGGCGCAAAGCCTGCGCGACCTCGGTGAACAAGCCGACCGGCTATCGCCCGCCTCCCGGGAGGCGCTCGCAAACGACCTCGAATCCGCCGCCGGAGAGATGTCCGAGGGGAGCGCGGCGCTGTCCAGCGCGGCGAGCGAGGCGGCCGAGGGACTTCGCTCCGGCGGCGAGGCGGCCCAATCGGGAGTCAGTGAGCTGGGGGATGCCGTCGAGGCCACGGGCGAGGAGGTGATCCCGCGGGAGGAACTGGCGGGTCAAATGGAGCGGGCGCGGACGGCGACCTCCTCCAGCAGCGACGACGTGAGCCAGACGAATGCCGGCCAGCAGGATGGCCAGACATCGTCGAGCGAGACAGCCGGTGAGCCCGGGAGCGAACAAGGCGGCGAGCAGTCCGAACAGGGATCGGAGCAAGGAGAGCCCGGCGGTTCCGAGGAGACGTCGCGCCAGCCTGGTGATCCTGGGGAAGGCGCGGATGCCGAGCCGGGAGAAGGACAGGCGGAACAACGTGAGGGAGCCGCCGCGCCCGGCGAGAATCCAGGAAACGCCGAGGGCGAAGGCAATGGCCAGGGCCAGTCCAGCGACTCGGGCGAGGCCAGCTCCCCGGGCGAAGGGGGCGAGCAAGCCGGCCAGGCGTCCAACCCCACCGACGGGCAGCCGGCGGACGATGCGTCGAGTCAGGGCGCAAGCGGCGAGAGTGGGGATAGCCAGTCGGCTCAAGGTGGTTCCGGTGCCGGATCGGGCGACGGGGAGCCGAGCGGATCGCAAGCGGAGGGGGCGGGCAGCCAAGAGAATCCACCGGCCGAGGGCGTTCCCGCCGAGCAACGGGTGAATGAAGCTGATCCGGCGGATACCACGTCCACCCAAGTGGACGGTGCCGGGGACGAGACAGAGACGATCAGCCTCTCGGGCTCCGCCGGCCAAGGCATCCAGACCGGGAGCGATAGCGGTTCCGCCAGCCTCGGCAATGGGGCCGGCGCGGCGTCCGGTGGCGGCTCGGCGACCCAGGGTGAGGTGGGGGAATCCGGCCCCGACAGCAACCGCGTGCCACCCGAGTATCAGCCCGTCGTCGAATCGTACTTCTCGGACCCGAACGCGCCATGATGATTCCAAGGCCTCGCCGAGATGCCGATCGAGCGGGAGGGACTAGCTGATGCGCCGCTTGTGGCCTTCTCGCACATCGTCCCGGCCCCGACCGGACCCGACAGTCGTTGCTGTAGATGGGCCGATATTCACGGAAGCGTATTTGGCCCGGCTGCGGCGGCTCTCGGTTCTCTCCCGCTCGACGCTCTCGGCGGGGCTCGCCGGCGAGCATCGCTCGCGACGCCGGGGCGCCTCGCCCGAATTCGCCGACTTCAAGCACTACAGTCCCGGTGACGACTTCCGCCGGATCGACTGGCAGGCGTACGCCCGCTTGGACCACCTTTTCATCCGCGTGAGCGAGGTAACGACCGAGCTCGACATCCACATCCTGTTGGATGCCAGCAGCTCGATGGACTGGCGAGGCACCGACAGGACCCCGACCAAGTTCACCTATGCCCGGCACCTAGCGGGATCGCTGGGCTACGTCGCGCTCTGGCACTTCGACCGGGTCCGGCTGACGCCCTTCGGCACCTCCCTCGCGCCGCGCTTCGGACCAGCACAGGGGCGCAACCAGGCTGTTCCTCTCCTGCGATATCTGGAACGACTGCCGCCCCAAGGCGGCACGGATCTGCCACGGATTCTCAATGAATATGGCCATGGCCGACGCCAGCCGGGCATCTTATTCCTGATCTCGGATCTCCTGACCGGTGACCCGGAGGAGATCGTGCTGGCCATGCGCGGTCTCCGCGCCCTCGGCTGGCACGCGACGGTGCTCCACGTCCTCGATCCGGCTGAGCTGGAACCCCTGGCGATGGTTGGGACCGGGCCCGGCGGCCGCCCGGAATCGGCCGAGCTGGTCGCCGTCGAAGACGGACAGCGACTCCGCCTCACCCCAACCGACGCGGTGCTGGCCCGGTATCACGAGATGTTCGACGCGTGGCTGACAGGCATCGAAACGGCCTGCGAGGCCGAAGCAACCGACTACGTTCGCCTACGGACCGATTTGCCCTTCGAGACGGTCATCTTGCGGATGCTGTACGAGCGGGGGATCGTCGGATGAGTCTCCCCCAGTTCTTGATCCCTGCCGGCTTGATGGCGTTGGTCGCGGTGCCCGTGGTCATCTTCCTGCACATGCGGAACACCACCCCAGTCCAACGCCCCGTGCCCACCCTTCGCTTCTGGTTCGAAGCCGCGCGTGAGCAGACCGAGCAGACGCGGTTTCGGAGGCCCCCATTGACGCTCCTCCTCCTGCTCCATCTCCTCATCACCGCGCTCCTGGCGCTCGGCCTGGCCCGCCCGGTCGCGACCGGGGCGTTTGGCAACCTGGGGCTGAGGACAGAACCGCGTCACGCGATCATCTTGCTCGATGGGTCAACGAGCATGACCGCCCGCGACCCTGTCACCGGGGAGAGTCGATTCGCGGCGGCGCGAGCTGCCGCGTTGACTGAGCTGGACGACCTTCGCCAAGGCGACGTGGCGACCGTGCTCGTGCTTGGCACTCGCACGCTCACCCTCGAAGGCACCGACCCGGCCAGCCTAGCTACCCTTCGCGACCGTCTGGCGACGCTCAGGCCGCCCGGTGGGCGGGCGAACCTGACCGACGCCCTCACCCTCGCCCATGATCTCCTACTGCCTGGCCAGGAGGATCGGGTAACGGTGATCACCGACGGCGCGGTGACGGCGGACCCTGGTGTCGTCGAGGCGCTCGGGGCGCCGGTCGATCTGGTCGTGATCGGCACCAGCGGACCGGACCCGGCGAACGTGGCGGTCACTGAGCTGTCGGCCCGGAATGCGCCGGGCAACACGAACCAGCAGGAGCTCTACGCCCGGATCACCAATTTCGGTCCGGAGACGGTCCGCGTGCCGGTCGTCCTTCGTACCGACACCATCGAAACGGGTCGCCAGGATGCCACCCTTCCACCAGGCGGCCGTGACGTCGAGCTGAGCTGGCGGCTGCCGGCGGGGGTCCGCGACGTCGAGGTCGAGATCCTGAACCGGGATATCTTGCCGGATGATGACCGGGCGGCGCTGATTCTTCGCCAGGAAAGCTCCTTGGCCTTGGACGTCCTCCTCGTCTCCGACCTCCCCAGCCCCCTCCAGCGCGCGCTGGAAGTGCTGCCCGGTGCGCGGGTGACGACGGAAACGTCGGACCGCGTAACCTCGGGTATCTCCGGTGACTACGATCTGGTCGTCTTCGAGCGAACGGTGCCGCCCGCGAGCTTACCGGACGCGGCATTGCTCTTCGTTCAACCACCCCCCGATAATCCCTTTCCGACAACCGGAGAGATGATCGCGCCCACGGTGGTCAATGTCGCGGCGGACGACCCTCTTCTCCGCGGGGTCGACCTCGGCGGTGTCGTGTTCGGGCCAACGCCAGCCTATGCATCGCTCGACGGCCAATCGCCGGTTGTTTCAGCGGAGGCGGGACCGTTGCTCTTCCGGGCGACAGTGGAAGGGCGACGGGCGGTCGTGATCGCGTTCGACGTCGCCCAGTCGAACATCCGGCAGCGGGTCGCCTTTCCTATTCTCGTCGCGAACATCGCCAGCGAGCTCGTCCCGAGCCCCCTCCCCTCCGCGGTCCCCCTCGGCGATCCACTCGGCTACCGCCCCAGCGCCGAGGCGGCGACCGTCGTGATCGAGCCACCGGCGGGCGAGACGGTCGAGCTGACCATCTTCGGCGAAGACCCGGGAGCTGCCGGAGACGCCCTGCCGCGCCAGGTAACGTTCGCGGATACCGGTCAGCCCGGCACCTACGCCGTTACCGAACGGTCGGCGAGTGGCGAAGAGCTGGCGGGCGGCCGCTTCGTCGTCAACGCGGGTCACCCCGCCGAATCGGACCTGCGCCCCACCGCCGGGCTGGATGGCGTGCTCGCGGCCGCCCGCGCGACCAGTGACGAGGGCGTTGGCGTGGGATTGAACGATCTCTGGCCGGCACTCGTCCTGGCCGCCCTGATCGTATTGGGGCTCGAATGGCTCCTCACCCTGTGGCCCCAACGGCGAGCTGTCTATCGCGGGCAGACCGCGCCATGATGAGCCTCGGGTTGACCTTTGCGCGGCCTGCCGCCCTCTTGCTGCTGGCGACCTTACCGATTTTCTTGTTCTTGGGAGTGAGGTTCGGCCTCCGGCGACGACGGCTGCCTCGACCGGCTCTTTGGCTCCGCGCTGCGACCATCGCGCTGCTGTCACTGGCCCTGGCGGAGCCGTTGCTGACGACGGGCGGGGGGACGTCGAGCACCGTATTCGTTGTCGATCAGTCTCGGAGCATCAGCCCCGAGGTGGCCAGCCAGGCGACGGAATGGGTGGAGACAGCGCTCGCGGACTCTGGACGCTCGGCGCGAGCGGCGATCATCACCTTCGGCAGCTCGCCCATCTTAGCCCAACCCGCGGAGCGTACCGGTGAGATCGGCAACGGCTGGACGGATTCCACCTTGCCCCCGGAGGAAGCCACGAACACCGACATCCAATCAGCGCTGGCCCTCGCGCGTGCCCTGCCACTCGGCGGCTCACGCCGGTTGGTGTTGCTTTCGGACGGTGCCGAGAACGCCGGCGACGTGCTTTTCCAGGCGAATGAGGCCGCGGCCGAGAGGATTCCCATCGATGTCGTCCCTCTCCCCGGTGTCGGCGCCGATGACCTCCGCATCGACGGCGCTTCCGCTCCGAGCTCGACGTGGCAGGGGGAGCCCTTCGAGGTTCTCGTCAGCGTCGCTTCCGGCGGCGGTGGCGCGGGCAGCGTAGAACTCTGGATCGATGGCGCGTTGAAGCAAAGCATCCCGGCCACGTTCGACGCCGGGCTGACGAGCTTCCAATTTGACGTGACTGATCTCGAACCCGGCTTTCACGCGCTCGAGACCCGTGTCGTTTCGACGACCGCGGTCGACACCTATGCCGAGAACAACCGGCAACCACTCGCTCTCGTCGTCCGCGACCAACCACACCTGTTGCTGGTCGCCCCCGACGGGAGCGATGTTGGCACCATTCGGGGGGCGTTGGAACGACGCGGGGCACGGGTCGATCTCACGAACCCGGGCGGCCTGCCCTCCCAACTCTCCGCGATAGCCGAGTTCGATGCGATCGTGCTGAACAACGTCCCGGTCGAGCTTCTCGCTCTCGATCAGCTCGCCGCCCTGCGGGAAGCGACCCGGTCACTTGGCCGGGGCTTGATTGTCCTCGGCGGCACCAGTTCTTACGGACCCGGCGGCTACGCTGGAACGGTGCTGGAAGAGACCTTGCCGGTGACCGTCAAAGTCACCGAGGGGCGGGAACGGGAACGCGTCGCCTTGCTGCTGATCGTTGATCGCTCCGGCTCGATGAGCTACGACCCGCTCGGCGGCAGCTCCAAGATCGACATGGCGAAGGAGGCGGTGACGCGGGCCGCGAGTTCCCTCGCGGACGGCGACATCGTCGGCATCCTTGCCTTCGACAACGAGCAGCAATGGATCATCGAGATGACCGAGATCACCGGCGACGCCACCCGTCGCGAGATCGCGAACAAGGTCGCCGCGGTCGAGCCGGAGGGCGGTACGGAGATCTACCCTGCCCTCTCCCTGGGATTCGACGCGATCAGCAACGTCGAGGCGGATGCCAAGCACATTGTCCTCTTGACCGACGGCAAGTCGCGGACCGGAACGCGCGAGAGTTACCAGCAACTCCTCGATCAGGTGGTCACCGCGAACACGACGCTCTCATCGATCGCCGTGGGCGAGGATGCGGACCAAGAGCTGCTGCAATTCCTCTCCGAGGAAGGCAACGGCCGCTATCACTTCACGAATCGGCCGGAGGACATCCCGCGCGTCACCTTGGAGGAAGCGCAGAGCGCCGGCAGCCAGTCCGTGCTGCGCGGCGTGTTCCAGCCGATCCAGACCCAGCCAAGCCCGATCATGGCCGCGTTCGATCCCGAGACGCTGCCGCAACTCGATGGTTATGACTTCGCCGAGGCGAAGCCGAATGCCCAGGTCGTGTTGACGAGCGACCGGAACGATCCCCTCCTCGCCAAATGGCAGTACGGCCTCGGGCGCGTCGTCGCTTGGACCGGCGATGACGGCGCCGATTTCGCCCGAGCCTGGACGTCATGGGATCGTTATGACGAGTTCTGGGCTGGCGTGGTGCGATGGAGCCTTCCCGACCCCGACGCCCGGCCCTTGCGCATCAACGCCGAGCGGGATGGAAACGAAACCGTCCTCACGGTCGATGCGCTCGCGCCCGACGGCGGTTATGTCGATTTGGCGGAAACCGCGGCGAGGGTCACCAGTCCTTCAGGCGCCATCACGGAATTGACCCTCTTCCAGACCGCGCCCGGGCAGTATCAGGCCCGCGTCGCGGCACCTGATCCAGGCGCGTATCAAGTAGAACTGTCACAGACGCGGGGCAACGTCACGCTGCGGGAGATGACGGGGTTCGCGGTGCCCCCCTCTCCTGAGCTGCAACCTCAACCAGGCGCCGGCGCCCTCCTCCGCGCGATCGCGGCCCGGACCAACGGGCGCGTCCTCGGCCTCGATGACGCCAGCCTCGCTTTCAGCGGGGCAAGTTCGGACGGCGAGGCGCTTCGCCACTTCCGTCCGATCTGGTACCTCCCCCTCGCGCTCGGGCTCCTGACGCTGCTGGCGGAAATCGCAATCCGCATGGGCTTCACGCCGTGGCGCCGCCCATAGAGCGCGAATAACCCGGCACGTCCGGCTTACCTCACCTGAGCGGCTATGTATGTGGCAAGGCTGTTCGTCTCATGCGATGCGGCCAAGAATCCCCGGAGGTTGTAGGCACACGGCGCGGCGTGCCCGGCCTCCCAGCATCGCTGGCCCTTGCCCCACAGCCTCTGATACAGACTCTGGG
>DASYWB010000282.1:0-4665 GCA_035936495.1 Thermomicrobiales bacterium | reverse complement strand
CACCTGGAACAGATTCGCGACGCGCTGGCCTAAACATGCGGATCGCCAGGGTCTGTACCACGAGTGGGAGAACAGCACGATGACGAATGCAACCGGGGTCGCGGATCGGCCAAGCGCAAGCGTTGACGAGGTGACGGTCGCCGATCTCGACAATGACTCGCTGATCCTCCGCCTCACCTTCACGATCAATCACCTGTCCCGGTGGCTGACGCCCATCCACGATCCAGCGCGGCTAATACGGTCGCCGCGGCGAGGTGAGCCATCGGTCAAGGAGCTGCTGCTGGAGTTGCGCAACGAGGAGCTACGCATCTTCCCCAGAATGCACCTCATGACCGTCCAGACTACGCCCGATCTCGACAAACTGCCGACATTTACCTTGACGCCCGCCCAAGTGGCGCATGACCAGCAAAGCACGCCCTTGGAGGTGATGGCCGAGTTCCGACGGCTGCGCCAGAGCACGATCTCACTACTGCGAAGCCTCGTGGATGCCGCCTGGGAACGGCGGGGAGCCAGCCGGCGAGAGCACGACTGGACGATCCGGGGGCTGGCCGAACACCTGGTGGCGCACGACGTCGCGGTCCTCTCCGACATCGACGTCACGCTCGATCGGATCGGCGCTCGCGAGGGGATCGCCGACGTCTCACGCGTCCATCTCCCTGAGCTGCTGGCGCTGCTCCCGGTCCGGAGCCGGACCGAGCGATGATGTCCGAGCCCGTGCCCCGGCCGGCCGAGGGCGAGTCCGCCCCCCGGACGGCCGGGGAATTAGGACGTGAGTTCTTCGCGGCGCTCGACGCCCGCGATCCCCGTCGCCTGCGGGCGACCCTCGCCGACCATGCCAGCTTCCGCGCCATGCCCCACCAGCAGCCGGTCCGGCTGGCCGACGAGATCCTGGCTTATTTTGGCAGCGTCGTGTCGTCCTATCCGACGGCACGTTGGGAAGTCAGCGACGTCATCAGCGACGGTGATCGCGCGGCGATTCAGATTCTGATCCGGGAACCATCGGAACGATGGGGCCGTGAGGTCATCTCCGAACAGATGGCGGTGGTCCGCACGAGCAATGGCCGGATCGTCAGCATCACCGGCTACTACGACAGCGCCGAATTCCGCCGCGTCTTCTGGGACGAATAGGCCGCGAGGGTTGGTGAGCTCGGCACGCGGGAGGACACGAGGTCCTCCCCGATGCGATGGGAGCCGACTTGGCCGTGCGCTCGGCCCAGCCTCGGCCAATGTGAAAACTATCCGGGAGAGAAAGAGGCAGCCGGCTGGTTTGGTGCATGCCGTGGCACGCTTGGCGCGTACCACGATACCAGAGCTCGGATGAGCCGGCTTTGCTCATGACCGTCATCTATCCGGCAGCGGTCGTGGACGTGCGCTAGACGTGAGGAGAGAACAACCATGGTAGACGTCGGCTATGCATTCTCATCGGAGGAGCATCATCCCAATGACCTGGTCAAGCACGCCCGGCTTGCGGAGGAGGCAGGATTTAGGTTCGGGCTCATCTCCGACCACTTCCACCCCTGGGTGAGCAGCCAGGGCCACTCCCCCTTCGTCTGGTCGGTCATCGGCGGCATCGCTCAAGCGACCGAGCGATTTCGCCTGGGCACCGGCGTGACCTGCCCGACCGTCCGGATCCATCCGGCCATTATTGCCCAAGCGGCCGGGACCGCCGCGGCGATGATGCCTGGCCGCTTCTTCCTCGGCGTTGGCACGGGCGAGAATCTCAATGAGCACATCCTGGGCGACCGATGGCCGGAGTGGGAGGTGCGGGCCAGCATGCTCCAGGAGGCGGTCGAGGTGATCCGCCTGCTGTGGCAGGGGGGGAACCGGAGCCACCATGGCCGCCACTACACCGTTGAGAATGCCCGCTTGTACACGCTTCCAGACGAGCCAACGCCGATTATCGTGGCGGCGGGCGGTCCCCGCTCGGCGGAACTCGCGGGACGTATCGGCGACGGGCTCTGTGCAACGACCGCCAATAGCTCGATCGTGCAGGGCTTCGAGCAAGCGGGCGGCTCCGGCAAGCCACGCTATGCCCAAATGACCGTCTGTTGGGCACCGGACGAAGCATCGGCGCGGCAGACCGCCTATGAGCTGTGGGCCTACTCGGCGCTGCCGGGCGAATTGAGCCAGGAGCTCCCCACGCCGGCTCACTTCGAGCAAGCCGTGCAGATCGTGACCGAGGAGCAAGTTGCGGAGGCGATAACCTGTGGTCCCGACCGTCAGCGGCATCTGGCGAAGCTTCAGGAGTACGTCGACGCCGGTTTCGATCACGTCTACGTCCACCAGGTCGGGCCGGACCAAGAAGGCTTCCTTGACTTCTACGCCCGGGAGATCCTACCTGAATTCCGGTAAGCGCTGCCCCATTGCCAAGCCGTCCCGGGAGGGGGGATGGTTGCCATGGGGAGAGAGGCAGCGGACGCCCCCGGCCGATTGGCCGGGGGCGTCGCATGTGCTCGGGGTGGAGATGCACCTCGAAGATTAGGTGGTCTGAATGGTGCTTAGGCTGACGCCGTCGGGCGGGTCGTTTGGATCGTTCGGGTCGGTGCCGTTGTTGATCTCTTCACCGTCGTTGAGCCCATCGCCGTCGGTGTCCGGGTTCAGCGGGTCGGTGCCGGTGGAAGAGCCGGGCTCGAAGCCGACCTCCGCGAAGTCCGTCAGGCCATCGCCGTCGGTATCCGGGTTATTGGGATCAGTGCCGATCTCGGCCTCCTGCACGTCAGTGAGGAGGTCACCGTCGCTATCGACGCCTGGCTCGCCGGTCGCGGGCACGCTCTCGGGATCGAGCGGATCGGAGCCGGTGACCACTTCCTGATTGTCGCCGAAGCCGTCGCCATCCGTGTCGTATTGAGTGGGATCGGTGCCAGGGCCGCCCTCACGGACCTCTTCACCGTCGAAGAGGCCGTCCTCATCGGTGTCGAGATTCGTCGGGTCGGTGCCGAGTTCCGCCTCCTCGGCGTCCGTCAGCCCGTCACCGTCCGTGTCAACCGGGTTCTGGTCATCGGTCTCGACGTAAACCACGGTCAGGATAGCGTTTGGATTAGCGGCATCGATGGTGACCGAGAAGCCGGCCGGACCGGAGCCGGCGCTGCCCTCAACCCGGTCGAGCGTGGACCCTGCCGGGGCTTGAGCGTTGACGTTGAGGAAATATTCGCCGAGGGGCACGCCACCATCCTCGCCCCAGACGTAGCTGACGCCGTGGATCTCTACCGGCACGTCGCTATCGGGACCCGTACTTAGGTAGACGGGACCTGACAAGTCGATGACGCCATTGAGGTCGACGAACTCGCAGGTATCGATTGGGGTGTCTGCCGTCGGGCAGAGCTTGACCGAGACCGCGATGGTACCGGTCTGGCCCTGGAGGTCCTCCGGAATCACGTACCAGGCGCACGTGACGGCATCGCCGGGCATAAGATCAAGCGTTGCGCCGGGGATCTCGCTGTAGGTGGGTTCGGTCGGGAACGGGCCATCCTCGTCCGCGCACTCGACAGGCTGGACGGCGAACTCCGCCGGCACGCCGCCAGTGAGGGTGTAGGTGTTCTCGCCCAGGTCTTCGAAGATGACCTCACCCGCGGCATCCGTCGTCCCTTCAATGGAGAACTCCGTCGCCGGGATGATGAGGCGGTACTCAATGCCCGCGAGCGGCTCGGTGCAGTCCTGAGCGAAGTCGTCGCCCTCGTACGCGACCGGGCAATTGAGCGCCTGGACGGCAAGCGAGGCAAGTTCGGGGGAAGGTGTGGCTGCTGAGGTTGGAGCCTGTCGCGGAACCGGTGGGACCTCGGGGCCGATGACGGCGGCCACGAAGGTTGCACCATCCGGATCGGTCGCTCGGATACTGACGTCGCCGGCCACTGTCGTCGCTTGACCGGCCGTGACTTGGTTGGGCTGAGGCGCCAAATCGTTGGCTGGGAAGACCTCGATGGCGCCCTCGGTGACGAGGAGCAGGGCAGGGACCTCCTCGCTGCCCAGGTCCAGCTCAACCTCTTCGTCCTCCTCCAGAACGTCACGGACGAGGTCGATGTCGTGGTTACCGTCCGGCGCGGGGAAGGTTTCACTGGTGAAAATGGGCTCGCCGCCAAGGTCATCATCCACGCCAGTGGCGGGGACGAGGCTGAGACGGTAGTAGGCCACGGGCCCGTCGCTCAGGGCGAACTGGAGCTGCTGGGTGCCCTCGGCAATGAAGGCGGCCTCGCCGGCCGCGAGCCGCGTCTGGGCGTCCGTATCGCCGTCGACGAGCTGGAGGGCATCCTCTTCGGCGAGGATAAAGCCGAGTGAGCGGTCGTCCGGCTGATCCATGGGTCGTGGGGCGGAAGCGCGAGTTACCCGCCATGCCACCTCATCGGCCGGCATTGCGGCGACGCCCTGGGCGATAACCGC
Organism: Thermomicrobiales bacterium; assembly: GCA_035936495.1. GTDB lineage: Bacteria > Chloroflexota > Chloroflexia > Thermomicrobiales > UBA6265 > DASYWB01. The sequence continues at coordinate 291 of DASYWB010000282.1, read as the reverse complement.
GGCGTGGCCAGTGGCGGGAGAGGAGGCGTCGGGTTGCTGTCCCTGCAAGAGCCGGGCGCCAGCGAGACTGAACGTCGAGGCGAGGGCGAACAGCAGGGCAAACACGGCAACCGCCGAGCGGATGAGTCCTGGAGACGTCAGCCGCCACCGGGGTCGGCGTGGGATATCGGGCCTGGAGATGTGTTGCACTGTCGCTGGATCCTTTCTAAGTGACATGTAGTCGTCCTTTGCCGTTTCCGACGGCACACTCGAGCGTCTCGTGGGTTGTCTCAGCTTCGTCTTTCGTCCTGG
>DASYWB010000281.1:0-1588 GCA_035936495.1 Thermomicrobiales bacterium | reverse complement strand
GTAGCCCGGGAGGGGGTCGGCCTCCCCGCCGACCTCCGTCAGGGTCGCGTCGGTCGTGCCGAGCGCCTTGTCGATCGAGTTGAGCGCGCTCGTGATGCCGGACAGGAATCCGATCACCACGACGACGACCAGGATCAGGATGGTCCCGAAGATCCAGGTCCAGCGGAGATCTGTTGCTATGCCACGCTGCACGGGGTCCTCCTTGAAATCGCGATGGCGCTGATCATCGGGCGACTCATGGCCGGCCCTGGCAATCGGCCTCGGGAGCCTTGGGGTTACCGAGGTTCGCGTTGACGTCGATGCACGCCGCGGTGTCCTTGATCTGGATGGCGTCACCGAGGATGTCCCCGGAGTCTGACTTGATGCCGCGGGCGATGCCCAGCGTCTCGGTTAGGCCGCGGACGATGACTGCAGCGTCGTTGTCGATGATGCGCGCGATGCCGAGGATGCCCGAGCCCGGCCCGGCGATCTGGTTGATGCTCCGGGCGGTCCGGTTGATCCTGGCCGCGGTCGAGTTGATGCCGGTGGCGAGCCCGCCGATGGACCCTGCGGTCGTGTTGATCGTGCCGGCCGTGTTGTTGATGTCGGTGGCGGTGCCGCCGATCGTCGTGGCGCTCGTGCTGATCGTGCCCGCCGTCGAGAGAATCGTGCTCGCGAGGCTGTCGATCGACGACGCGTCGTTGTTGATCGAGCGGGCGCGGGCGACGATCCTCGTCAGCCGCGGGGCCAGCGGGTCAGCGGTCTCCAGGATCGACGAGGCGATCCGGTTCGTCCGCTGCAGCTGCGAGATCGAGTCGGTAGCGGTGTTGATGCTGATACCGGTATCGCGAATGCTCTTCGCCTTCTCGTCGATGGCACGCGCGGTGTTGCCGGTCTCCGCCAGGAGGCCGGCCGCGATGACGACGGACGCTGCGACGAGCACCAAGATGATGACGTTGACGCCCTGCACGCCGCCTGAAGCGCCGGTGGGACGTGTCGTCCCGCTGCCGCTGGCGGCTCCACCCATCTGCTGGGGGGTCTGGGACTGCTTCCTTCTTAGCGCTGGCACGGAACGCTCCACCGATGCGGCGCCAATGCGCCTGGCCGTATAAGCACTGTGGCTCCCCTCTGTTGTTCGCTCTTGAAGCCGCCGTGGCCAGATGCCTCGGCGGACCTCAATCGCTCGCTCCCAATAACTCGATTCCGGGTCCCGGTACGTCTCCCTCTGCCCCGACCCAGCCGGTTCTTTTCGCGACACTAGTACACCGCGGGCCGGAATGTCCAGTCGCGGGGGCCCCCGGGGGGCCCAGGGACCCTTCTGGCACGGCAAAATAGGACTCTACGCAGGGATTCTTAGCTTCTGTTAAGCATTGTGAACGCTTTCCGGCCGGGGGTTGTGCTTGTGTCGCCGCGGACCGCCACGACGGGTGATCGACAGCGCGCGCCGGCCACGCCGCGCGGCGCCCGCGGTCGCTGTCAGGCTTGCGCTTCCATGGGCCGCTCCCGCCACGACGCCGACCGCCGCCGCGTGCGCGCGCTGCTGCTCGCCGTCCTCGTGCCCGTGCTGATCGTCATCGGCGTGCTCGCGTCCGCCGTGCTCGGGCAGAGC
>DASYWB010000280.1:0-3539 GCA_035936495.1 Thermomicrobiales bacterium | reverse complement strand
CGCGGCCCCGGAGACGGCGCCCGTCCGGAGGGCCGTCAGATATGTGCCGTCGAGCAGGGCAAGGGGCTGGCCGGTCGCTGGGTCGAGCAAGAAGACGACCGCGTGGATGAGGGGCAGACCACGATCAGGGTTTTGATGGGCAACGGAGACGACTTTCAACCCTAATGCGTCGAGCGCGGGAACCGAGGCCGGCATGAAGAGCGCGTCGATCTGCTGTTCCGCCTCCTGGATCACCGTCCGCAGTGGAGACTGCGCCCGGCCCGCCGAAAGCTCAATGAACGCGATCTTCATCAACGCGATCGCATCGCTCATCGGCATGAGGAGTTGAATGTCTGCCCGGGCGAGCGTTAGCACGTATCACTCCTTATCGGTGCCCCGTCCAGTGTCGCGGGTGTGGGTCCGTCTCCTGTCGGAACGCGATGACGAGTGTAGGGGAGCGAGCGCCGGGTCGCAACAGGCCAGCGTGCTATACTCGGGCGCATCCCGTTGCTGATCATTCTCTCGAGCTGGCGGGCCGCGGTTGTGCGTGTTTCATGATCAAGGTGTAACCACGATCTCATGGTCAATCCGGGACTGACACGGCGATTAGACCAGCACGGTCGTCGAGCCGGAATCGCGATTGGGCTGACGATGGTCCTCGTGACGCTGCTTCTTATCGGTGGCTTTATCACCATCTACGGCCGCCTCGATCCGCTTCTCAGCGACTTCATCGCGGCTAACGTTCCCACCGAGCCGGTTCCGACGGCGCTACCAGCCACTGACGCCGTCGAGGAAGAAGACGAGGAGGGCGCTCCGGCGACCGAGACACCGGCGGAGACTGAACCGGCTCCCGTGACGGCCACCGCCTCGGATTCGGATGATGACGCTGACGCTGAGCCAACCCCAACGGAAGCCGAGGACACATTCGAGCCGGACTACCGGATCGCTTCAGGTGAAGGACCGATCAACTTTAGGGAAATCCCGAGCCTGCTTGGTAATGAACCGATAACCTCTCTCCCGCCGGGTACGCCACTTGAATTCCTTGGCGATGAGCAAGATGACCGAGACAATTTCGCGGAAAATGGTACCTGGCTTCGGTTCCAGCTCGAAGATGGAACCGAGGGGTGGGTCAGAGAGATCGATGTTGAACCAACCGGTAATGGCGGATAGGTGCGGCATCGACAGAGCGTTAAGGACATCCCGATGCAGCGGATAACAGTCGTCGGCCTTGGACTTGTCGGCGGTTCAATTGGACTTGGCCTCCGGCGATGGTCCCGATCTCAGGAGCGGGACGGCGAGGCGCCGCTCGAAGTCATCGGCTTCGATACCAACCTGGATCACCAGCATCACGCGAAGAAGATCGGGGCCGTCGATCACACCGAATGGAAGCTGGGCAACGCGATCTCGAAGGCGGATATCGTGGTGGTGGCGACGCCCGTGGCCGCAATGGAAGAGATCTTTGCCGATATCGCCCCGCTGCTCAAGTCCGGCGCCGTCGTCACTGATGTCGGCTCGACCAAGGCCGACGTGCTGCGGTGGGCCGACCGGCTTCTCCCCGAGTCGGTGAGTTTCGTCGGCGGCCATCCCATGGCGGGAAAGGCGCAGAGCATCGAAGCCGCCGAGGCGGAACTCTTCCGAGGTGCGACGTGGTGCGTCTGCCCCTCGATCCACGCCGGCGAAGATGGGATCCGGAATATTCTCGGCATTATTGCCGCGCTCGGCGGCGATCCCTTCTTCATCGACCCCAGCGAGCACGACGCATACGTCGCTGGAGTAAGTCACCTGCCGTTTATCGTCTCCGCTGCCGTCATGAATGCCGTAGCCGGCGATGCTTCGTGGAGGGATATGCGGGCTCTTACCGCGACGGGGTTTCGCGATATCACCCGTCTCGCCGCCGGCAGCGCGGAGATGCATCGAGATATCGTCGTCACCAATCGCGATGCCATCCAGCGCTGGGTGGGCGCGATGATCGGCGAGTTGGAACAGCTACGTATCGACATGGCGGCGGAGGACGCGGCGGAGCGCCTGACGCGTTACTTCACGGCCGCGCGTGATGCGCGCGCCGATTGGTCCACCCAGTCCCGAAATGACGGAGAGCTGCTTCAGGAAACGCAGGACGAGCTAAGTAGCGGCGTGAGTGGGCAGATGAGCCGCCTGTTCCTGGGAGGATTCGCGAACCGTCGCCGGTCACTCTCCCCGCGCACGACTGAACAGGAGGAGCGCCCGCGCCCGCGCAGATAGCGAGGCCGTTCATGGAGCCCGCTCTGGCAAAATTCGCCACTCCGCCGGCAGCTCATAGCGGTACAGCTGCGGTGTCGGTTTGCCGTCGCGCCGGATGCGGCCGCGGTCCCTACGGCGCAACTCCGCGAAGCTGTTTTGGACCTGCACGATCCGCTGTCGCAAGAGATTGAAGACCACCAAGCCGGCGCCTTCCGGCCTCAGGCTCACCTGTCGGCTCACGTGGTCGAAGACCCGGAATGGCCTTCTCGCGGATTCATGGGAGAGCCACGTCTCGAGATGTTCGGTCCGGTTGCTAGTGTGATATTCATCGAAGATATGCAGGTCGCGACGAATCCGCTCCACGGCCAGTTGGTCGCACGCGGATGCCACTCGCAGCAGGTCCAGGGCGTCACTGGCCCCACGGGCACAGCCGGCGGCGAACGCCTTCATCAGGTGAGCCGGGGCGACGAAGCTGACCGTCCCGCGCGAATCCACCACCGTGAAACGCATCATGAACCGCTGCTGGAGCGACAAGCGTTCTCGTGAGTTTCGTTCTGTCGACATCCAAATAGCCTTTCGCTCAAGAGCTAGGGTACCATGACATGGTGAATATATCGGACGCTTCAGCCCCCAGCAGCGCCTCCCGTTCCCGCGAAGATCCGCGAGACGGAACGGACCGTTACGCCCGCCAGGAGCGCTTCACGCCGATCGGGGAAGCGGGCCAAGCGCGTCTCGCCGGTTGCTCGGTCGTCATCTTGGGCACCGGTGCGCTAGGAGGCGTATCGGCCAACCTGTTGGCACGCGCGGGCATCGGAAATCTGCGCCTCGTCGATCGGGACTATGTCGAACTGTCGAACCTCCAGCGCCAATCTTTGTTTGACGAGCGCGACGTCGCGGACCGGATGCCGAAAGCGGCTGCTGCCGCCGCAAAGCTTCAGAAAGCCAATAGCGTGGTCGTCATCGAGCCCGTGGTCGCCGACGTCAATCCGGCGAATATCGAATCGCTCATCGAAGGGGCGGACATCGTCGTCGACGGGCTGGACAACTTCGAGACTCGCTATCTCGCCAATGACGCGGCTATCAAACACGGGGTACCGTGGGTCTATGGCGGCGTGATCGGCAGTTATGGCATGACGATGACGATCCGCCCAGGGGTGACGCCATGCTTGCGATGTATCTTCCCCCACCCGCCGGATCCCGGCTCCGCGCCGACCTGCGAAACCGCCGGGGTGATCGGCCCGGCCGTGGAGGTGATCGGCGCGTTCCAAGCCGCCGAGGTCCTCAAGTTGGCGGTCGGCGACCATAATGCATTGAGTAAGGGCCTCACGAGCATCGACCTC
>DASYWB010000279.1:0-2681 GCA_035936495.1 Thermomicrobiales bacterium | reverse complement strand
ACGTTGATCGCATGCTCAGCGGCGAGAAGCGCGTCCAAGGACACGTCGACCGTCGTCACGCTGACCGCGGCCGGTACGGCCAAAGTCACGCCCGCGCCCGTGGCCACGGGTGACGCGACTGGCGACGCGGCAGGGGACGCGATGTCGAGGTTCATGCCGGTGCGTAGCTGAACGTCCGCCAGCGGGTACAGAGGCTGTGGGTTCAGGTTGTCGCACGTCCCCTCATGGATGTGCGCTGGATGCGGCGTCTGAGCAGTATCAGCGGCAACCGGGGTCGCGTCTTGCGCCCGCGCGATCGCTGAGCCCCCGACAAAGACTGCCACCAGCGCGAACACAAAGCCGACCGCGATCATACGGTCTCGAAAATGATGCATCCTCTTCTCCCTCCTCCACCAGCAAAGCCGCCAGGTCCCGACGCGAAGCGCCTGCTGCGCGCGTATAAAGGATGATATGCCACATCCGGTTTGATGGCTACCATGTACCAACGGCGTTTTCGATGTGAGCCGCCCGCTGCACGCGTCCCCACGAATCGAGCGTGATCGCGACGAGGTCGATTCTCCAGACCATCTGCTGGTACTCCGGGCAACCTGCGAGGAACACCTGCGCCGCCGCAAGCAGGCTTCGCTGTTGGTTCGGCGTGATCGCCTCCTCTGCGCGTCCGAGCCGTTCTCCTCGCCGCGTCTTCACTTCCAAGAAGACGAGCTCGTCACCATCGCGCATGACCAGGTCCAGCTCTCCGTGATCGGCACGCCAGTTTCGAGCAAGGAGGACATAACCCTTCGCCTCCAAGAGGCGACACGCATGTCCCTCTCCCGCCGCGCCGGTGAGTTGGCGCATCGTCTTCATCACGAGACCGCCGCCACGGGGGCGAAACTCCGGCGGTGAAACGGTCCGGGCCCATGTTCGCGCAGCGCCGAGAGGTGACCGCGCGTGCCATACCCTTTGTGAGCGTGGAAACCGTAGTTCGGGTTCAAGACGTCGAGATCGGCCATAAGGGCGTCACGCGTGACTTTCGCAACCACCGAGGCCGCGGCAATGGAGAGCGAGGCCGCGTCACCGCGGATGAGCCCCACCTGCGGTGCCTCATGGTCTACCGTACAGGCGTCGAGCAGGAGTGTCTCGGGGCTGATTCCTAGCCCCCAAATCGCGCGCTCCATAGCAAGACGGTTCGCGGCGGCCAGGCCAGTGTGATCGATCTCCCAGTTGGGCACCGCCCCCACGGAGGTCACTACCGCTAAGCGTCCGATCCGCTCGGCAAGATGCGCCCGGCGCGATGGATCGAGACACTTTGAATCTTGGAGACCACGCAGAGCGGCACGAAGGCTCCGGAGTCTTTGTCCCTCGCTGCGGGGAAATATGACGGCGGCCGCCACCAGAGGCCCAGCCAGCGCGCCTCGCCCTACCTCATCCACGCCGGCGACGTAGTCGATTCCCCTCTCCCAGCATGATCGCTCCCAAGAGAAGCCGGGCATCGCACGGCCGCGAATATGGCGTGGTACCGACGCGGGAAGATCGACGAGATCGACGGGCGGATCCATGCCTAACATGATGCCATCTCCGACGGCGCTCGGTAGCCCATGTCGTAACCCGGTCAGGGCATGGTACTCCTGAGAGGAACGAGAGGGTGACGACCGCATCAAGTCGTCACCCTCTCGTGCAGTTCAATGACAAACGGTATTAGCCGCTGACCTTTTCAGTGTCCCCAGGCTGATCGCCGGTGACCGGCTCGGGCCCGCCAACCGTCTCAGCAGCCGCGTCCGTCTCGGGACTCGTGTCGGTTTCCTCAGCCCCCAATGCCTCCTGGTCGGCCTTGGACAACACGATCTGCTCTTGGTCCTCGGGCGCGACCTCGACAGGTGGCGCGACCACGGCTGGCTCCTGGGTCAACTCCACGACCTTCCCCCGCTTGGGGTCGAGCATCGAGCCTTCGCCGCGACGCCGCTCCTTGATGCGAGCGGCCCGGCCAGTCAGACCTCGGAGATAGTAGAGCTTCGCCCGCCGGACCTGGCCATGCCGCACGACCTCGACCTTATCGATGCGTGGTGAATGAACGAGGAAGGTTCGTTCCACCCCGACGGCATGGGACGCAATGCGCCGCACCGTGAAATTCTCGTTGATCCCGCCGCCCCGCCGCCGGATAACGACGCCCTCGAATACCTGGATCCGTTCTCGCGTCCCTTCCACCACGCGGGCGTGGACGCGGACGGTGTCGCCCGGACCGAAATACGGAACCGCCTCCTTGTACTGTTCGGACTCTAATGAGCGGATGAGCTGCGCAACCATCGTAAAGCCAACCTTATGGATACAGACGGCTCGGCCACCAAGCGGTGCGAGCCAATTCGAACGACGGACATACCTCTACGTCGCACCCATCATGGTGCGCAAAACCGGCGTGAGTCTAGCACGCGTGAGACGGAGGCCGCAATCCCGAGAGAACGGTGACATCCTGACCATCATTGGGCGCGGACAGGGTCCGGGAGGGCCTGCAACACTTCGGCCGCGACCTCGTACTGCCCGAAGGACGGCATGATGTAGACGCATTGCACATGGGGCCGCGCCTCGGCGAGCAGGGCCTGCGCCATCAGGACGCCCCAGTTACGGCCATCGGATCCGGCCTCCCGCATGCGAGCCCGGGCTTCATCCGTCAGTGTAATGCCAGGCACCTCGTTATGCAGGAATTC
>DASYWB010000278.1:0-16140 GCA_035936495.1 Thermomicrobiales bacterium | reverse complement strand
ACAAACGTCAACGATCTCTATATCGGGATTCGCATGGATTGATCGCTGAACGCGGCCTAGGTGCAGACCGCCGGTTGACTTCGCCGGGGAGTGCTGCTACCGTGGTTGTAACAGCAAAATACGGACATCGTGATGATCGGGACGAGTAACTGGCGAGAATGGGACAGAGAGCCGCGGTAGCTGGAAAGCGGTACCGGGAACGCCAGTGAAAAAGACCCTGGAGCTTCGTCCCGAACGGTTGGCGGCCATAGGCTTGCCGGTTCAGTAGGCGACGACGGGGGCTCGGACGAGCCAATGGACTCCCGTTATTGGGTCGCCGTATCGCGCGGAACGCGCCGTACGGGAAGAGGCCAGGGGCCGCGAGGGCCCCGGCAAAGTGGGGTGGTACCACGAGTCGCGCACCGCTCGTCCCCGACCAGGGGATGGCGGTTTTTGTTTGTCCAAACCCTGACAAGGCGCGCGTTCAAGACGTGGAGGCTGCTATGCATCCGCTCGGCGCGTTCATCTCCGTCATCGCTATTTCCGTGTTCAACAAGCTCAAGCGCTAGGCGTTCTTCGGATGAGCCGAGGAGCGCCGGATGCCGCCTAATCACTTGTAGCTTTGATCAGGAATACGGAAAGGAACCCTCATGTTCTCAGGAGCGTACACGGCCTTAGTGACTCCCTTCCAGGATGGCATCGTCGACGAGCATGCATTATCCGGTTTGGTCGAGTTCCAGATTCAGGGAGGCGTGAGCGGCCTCGTCATCGGTGGAACCACGGGCGAGGCCGCCACCATGACGGAGACTGAGCGAGAGCGCGTGCTTGCGCACGTAGTCGAACGCGTCGCCGGGCGGGTTCAGGTCGTGGCCGGTACAGGTAGCAACGACACCGCGGAGACGATTCGCCGGACGCAACGCGCGCGAGAACTGGGGGTCGACGCCGCGATGATCGTCGCTCCCTATTACAACAAGCCGACACAGGAAGGGCTGTTCCAGCATTTCGCGGCGATCGCCTCGGCGGTCGATCTGCCCATCATGCTCTACAACGTACCGGGCCGGACGGCGGTCAACGTCTTGCCCGAAACGGTTGTGCGGCTGGCGGCCATTCCGGGAATCGCGACAATCAAGGAAGCGAGTGGGTCAATCGACCAATGCAGCCAGATTATTAGGGGAACCGATGACGCGTTTTCGCTGCTCTCGGGGGACGACTCCCTGACGGCACCGGTCATGAGCATTGGCGGACGCGGAGTCGTGTCCGTCGTCGGGAACATTGTGCCCCACGCGGTCTCGCGGTTGACCAGCGCGATCTTGCAAGGGGAGAGCCTCGCCGCGCGCGACATACACCTTGAGTTGTTCGATCTATGCCAGGCGATGTTCTTCGACAATAACCCGACGGCGGTAAAAACCGCCGCGAGCATGCTTGGGCTCTGCGATGAAGAAGTTCGCCTGCCCCTCACCTCGATGAGCTCCGCCAACCGCGAGCGGCTGCTGGCCGCGATGCGTGATTGCAGCTACGTTGCGTCGCTGGAGCGCGAGATCGCCGCGTGAGCGCTATCCGCGTCGCAATTGCCGGCATCCATGGACAGATGGGGAGAGCGCTGGTGGCGGCAATCGCCGATGATGAGCGATTCGAGCTCTGTGGCGGGGTCGTTCGCCATGGATCGGTTGCGTCGGGGACACCGCGATCCTCCTCGCTAGATCCGGCCTTGCCACTGGTCACCGATGTCTGTGATATACCGGATCGAACGCGTGTCGTGCTGGATTTCACAGCTCCCGATGCCACGGTCGATATCGCGTTGGCGTGCGCCGCACGAGGAGTTCCTCTGGTATCGGGAACGACGGGGCTCGAAGCGGCGCGGTTGGACAAGCTGAGGCAGATCGCGCGCGAGGTGCCCATCGTATGGGCGGCCAACATGAGCGTGGGCATCGCGGCCATCCGTGGGTTGATTCCCGACCTCGCCCGGGTGCTGGGCGGCTACGACGTGGAGATTATCGAGACCCACCATCGCCGGAAGGTCGATGCTCCGTCCGGCACCGCGCTTGAGTTGGCGCGGGCCGTGGTCGGAGGTGAGGAGCGTGAGCTCGAGACCCGGGCCGTCTACGGACGGCAAGGGCGGATGCCGAGAAGCCCGTCGGACATTGGCTTGCACGCGGTGCGCGCTGGCGGCGATCCGGGCTCACACACCATCATCTTCGGCGGTGACGGTGATCAAGTGACTATCAGCCATCGCGCTTTTGGGCGAGAATGCTATGCGCGCGGCGCGTTGGAGGCGGCCGCGTTCGTGGCCACGCGATCGCCAGGCTTCTACAGCATGACAGACGTCATTACGGCGCGAACGATATGATCCAGTAGCTTATGGAGGGGAAGCGAGATGCAGGGAGCGCGGGCGCTGACCGAGGTTCTGATCGCAAGCGGTGTCAGCCATATCTTCGGATTGCCCGGTGATACGGGGGTATCGTTCTATGACGCCCTGTATGACCGTCGGGACCGGGTCCGGCATATCCTAACCCGTGACGAGCGGTCGGCTTCGTTCATGGCGGATGTCTACGCGCGCGTGAGCGGTAAGCTCGGCGTCTGCGAAGGTCCCAGTGGCGGCGGAGCGACCTACATCGTGCCCGGTGTGGCCGAGGCGCACGGATCGGCGATTCCCCTCCTGTGCCTGACGTCGGATACTCCGGTCGGTCACCAGGGCCGCGGCGTGCTGACCGAGCTCGATCAACAGGCGCTCTTCGCTCCGGTTACGAAGTGGAACACGCGGGTCCAGCATCCGGCGACGCTCGCGGAGGCGACCAGGCGGGCGATCCGGATGGCGACGACTGGGCGCCCCGGTGCGGTCCACCTCTCCTTACCGAGCGACATCCTGGAGGGAGAGACACCGGATGCTTCCGTATACGGATCTCCCGAGTTCGGAGCCGTGCCCGCTGGCAGGGTCAGGCCCGATGCCTCGGACGTGGAACGCGCCGCGGCTCTGGTGAAAGCGGCGCGGCGGCCAGTCATCGTGGCGGGTGGTGGCGTTCTGACGTCCGGTGCCGGGGAAGCGCTGCAGGTGTTTGCCGAGCGCATGGGCATTCCGGTGGCGACGTCGATCAATGGGAAGGGAAGCGTGTCCGAGGAAAGCCCGGTCTCCATCGGCGTGGTGGGAGGTAACGGCGCGCCGGCCTACGCGAACGGCTGGGTTGCCGACGCGGATCTCGTGGTGTTCGTCGGGACCCGGACGGATTCAACAACCACCAATAACTGGACCTTGCCGGCTCGGGACCCGAGTGTTCGCATCGTCCATATCGACATCGATGCTTTTCAGGTGGGAAATACCTATCGGGCCGACGTGGCCGTCATTGGCGACGCGATGCTCGCCCTGCTCGATCTCGACGAGGCGCTAAGGGACACCAAGCCAGACGACGCGGCAACGCGGCGGATGCGGGCGCTGGCGCTCGACCGGGCGGCGTATTGGGAGCGGGTCGAGCGAGAAGCGGGCTCGCTCGACCGGCCAATCAAACCACAGCGCGTGATTCGCGCATTGCGAGATGTTCTGAGCGAGGACGCGATCATCGTCGCCGATCCGGGAACCCCGACGCCCTACATCGCGGCCCAGTACGCGCTCCGTCGGATTGGTCGGACCACAGTCATCCCGCGCGCCCATGGCGGTCTCGGTTTCGCGATCCCCGGTGTCGTGGGGGCGTCCATGGCCGCGCCAGGCCGGCAGGTCGTGGGGCTGACCGGCGACGGCAGCTTCGGGATGTCGTGTGGTGAGTTCGAGACAATCAGTCGCTTGAACCTGCCGGTCGTTCTGCTCCATTTCAACAACGGCACGTTTGGTTGGATCAAACAACTGCAACACCTCTATCACGGCGACCGCTACTTCTCGGTGGATTTCAACCCCGTGGACTACGGAGCCATCGCTCGCGGCTTCGGCTTGGAAGCTCGACAGGTCGTCGATCCCGAGGACGTTGATGGCGCGATCCGCGACGCGCTCGCCGCTGGCCGGCCGGCGCTGCTGGACTTCGTGACGGAAGCGCAGATGACGGAAACACCGCCGGTCTCCGCCTGGGAGGAGGCGGAGCGCGCCCGCCGGCTGGTTGGTGCCGCACCAGGGGGACAGCATTGACAACGGCGTCGCGCGTGCCGGTTCTGATGGACGTCGATACCGGTGTGGACGATGCGATCGCGCTGGCGACCGCAGTAGGGACACCCGAGCTGGAGCTCGTGGCTGTCTCATCAGTCGCCGGAAACGTCGACGTAGAGAAGACAACCGCGAATACTCTGGCCGTGCTTGCCATGCTGGGCGCGCCCGATGTTCCCGTGCATCGAGGCGCGAGCCGTCCGCTAGCCCGGATGCGGCGTGACGCGGCGCATTTTCACGGGGCTGATGGACTCGGCGAGAGCCGGTTGCCGGTGTCCAGGCGTGGTGCCGGTCCCGATCGCGGCCCGGCGGCCATCATTCGCCATGTATTGGCGAGGCCGGGTGAGCTTACGCTCGTCTGCGTCGGCCCGCTGACCAACCTCGCGATCGCGCTGAATGTCGCCCCGGAGCTGCCTCAACTGTTTCGCTCGGTCGTCGTCATGGGAGGCGCATTCTTTCAGCATGGGAACGTCACACCCTACGCGGAGTTCAACATTTACGCTGACCCCGAGGCGGCCGAACAGGTCTTCGCGGCACCGTTCCCTGACCTTATCGTGGTTGGACTCGACGTGACGGAGCATGTGTCGATCTCGCGTGCTCAATGGGAGCGGATGAGCAACATGGACCGCGACGCGGCGGCGTTGGTCTACCGGATCTGCCGGCGCTCATTTGAGGAGCGAGGAGCGGAAGAGTTTCATCTGCACGATCCGCTGGCGCTGGCGGTCGCCGTCTATCCGGAGCTCGTGGCAACCAAGCCATCGACCATCGAGGTGGTGACAGACGGGGTCGAGGAAGGTCGCACGAGGGCCCGGCCTGGCGGCGACGTCAGCGTCGCTCACGCGGTCGATACGCTGAGGTTCGAGACGTGGTTTTGGCGGGCGCTGGGTATGGATGAGGATATCGCGCCACGCGCTTGACCCGGATGGCGTGGTGGGCAGATTCCTATTATCATCGTTTCACCGTCTATGGTCGTTCTTGAGCGCCATGAGTCCCGCGTCGGCCCTTAGTGGAAACTGGTACCCAGGGGAGGTTCGCGATGGCTGAACATGATCTGCTGATCGACGAGGCGCCATTGCAGGATCGAGATTTGCTCCAGCGCCTAAGTCTGTACTTTGACGCGCTCGATACGCGGCTTCGTCAAGGCCAAGGCTGGTTCATCTTCAATGCCGCATCCGGCCGATCAGGTCGGATCACCTCCTTTATCGAACACCGGATTGGGGCCTCGACGACCGAGGTGAGCGCGGTCTTCCTGCCGTGGCGCGACTTTGCCCTTTCCGCCTATGTCCGAGAAGTTGGCTTGCCTGAGCTGGCGCCGACGGCGTTCTCCGGCGACGACCGCAAGCGACGCGAGTTCAACCTGGCAAGTCAACTGACGCGGGATGCACAGGAAAAGATGATCTCGGCCGAGTTGCTCATCTTGGCCGGTCTTCGTCCTGCCCACCATCACGAGGCCCGTGTCCTCGATGAGACGTTAGAGACGCGATACCGTCAGCGGTTAGCCACTATTGTCTTGACGCCAGATATGCCGCAAACCTTGGAAGCCGAATTCAGCACGGTCGATCCGAGCCGAACCTATTGGAACCGGTTGTACCAGCGCATGTATGAGACGAGTTTGGTCGCGATCTAATGGTGCCCGGTGATGGCCGGCGGGAGAATGCAGGCGTGAAGATATGCTGGCTTCGCCGCGTGGCGCGTTTCGGACTCGTGGTCTTGGCGGGGCTCCTCCCGGCGACCCTCGCGGCGCAAGGCGCGACCCCCGCTGCAACGCCCGACATTCCGGCCGCCACGGAATGCACGATTGATCCCCTGGAGCCAATGGACTTGTTGGCCCTGGCGCAAGGGGGTGTCAGTAGTGATCTGTTGGAGGCCACTCCCATCCCGGAAGCATCCCTGCCCGACGGCCCGCCGGCCAACGAGGAGGAGATGGAGGGCATCACGGCCACGGTTCGCGAGCTTGTCGCGTGCGCGAATGCACGAGAGCCACTGCGGTTGGTTGCCCTGCTCACCGACGATTTCAAGATTGCGCTGGCCGGCGCGGCACTCGGGCTGCAGGGCGAAGCGCCGGAGGATCTGGAGGCTCGTTTCCCCGTCCCCATCGCGCTAGAGGATATCGAACCCATCGAGGAGGTGGCGATGATTCCAGTTCGTGACGGGCGGCTGCTCGTGGACGGGCGGGTGGCGGCAATCTTGGAGCCGACGGTGGAAGGGATTGATCAGCCACTCGCGTTCTACGTGACGTTTGAGCTGGTAGATGGCAGATGGTTGATCGATGACCTGACGATCATTGAGCCGGCAGAAGAACCAGGCACGCCGACGCCCTAATTACGGAAGCGGCGAATACAACGCCCGAGTGATCGTTGGCGGCGCCGGTCCATCGGGCAAGGCCAGATCGCTACGGAATGCGGCCGAGGGCGGAGTCCGCGATTTCCCGGAGCATTGACCGGGTCGTGGGGTCCGGGACGAGGGTGAGGCACCCTTTCGCGATCTCCACGAAGCGCTCCGCCTCGCTGATGGATTCCTCGATGGCTCCCGAATCGCGGATCATCGTCACCAGGCGGTCGACGTCTGCCTCAGCATCTCGCTCACCCGAAATGACGTTCTCTAACAGACGAAAGTCCGGCGATGCGGGGGAGAGCATTGCGGCGAACCGCATGATGGGCAAGGTAACCGTCCCTTGGCGGAGGTCGTTCCCGGAGGGTTTGCCGAGATCTAAGGTGCTTTCGCGCAGATCGAGGACATCATCCATGATTTGAAACGCCATGCCGAAGTTCTCACCAAATCTGCGCATGGCGGCGACGGAAGCCGCGTCGGCCTCACCAATCGTCGCCCCCATCTCGGCGGACCCCGCGAAGAGCGACGCGGTCTTCCCGAAGATGCGCCGTTCATAGTCCGCTTGCTTCTGATCGAGACGATGGGCGTCAAACATCTCCCGGAGCTGACCGTCGCAGATGTCGCCGAGCGTGGACGCGAAGATCGAGACGACCCGGTTGATATTGGTGGCGGCGGCAAGCATCGCGGACTGTGCGAAGAGATAGTCACCGACCAGAATGACGGCGCCGGAATTGAGCCTCGAGTTGAGGGTCGGCTTTCCTCTGCGGATCGCGGCGCGGTCGATACTGTCGTCATGAATAAGTGAGGCGATGTGGAGGAGCTCGACACCGGCGGCGGCGGTGACCAGCCGGTCGATATCCCCATTGAACGCGCGGCCAGCCAGCAGCAGGATCATGGGCCGGAGGCGTTTGCCCCCCGCCTGAACGATGTCGGCAACGAGTTCCGAGACGATGGGGAAGTCCACGGCGCCGAAACGAGCAACGCGTTCGTCCACCAGGTCGAGGTCGGCGCGCATGGTCTCGAAGACGTCGCGCGTCTGTAGTTTCACGCGTTGCGTCCTCGCCTCGTCAGCACCACTCCGCTGAACGATTGTGAAAATCGGTACGGGCTCGACGAATTATCCGCGCCTCTGCGAGCGGCTGTCAAACGAAACGCCGGAAGGAACTTGCTGTGCTACACTCGCAGGTGAGTACCTGGCGTGAGAGGTGATGCGGCCGCGCGAATTCTGGCGAGTATCACCCGATGATTGGGCGTCATTGAAGACGTACCGGGACCGTGGCGTTCGAGTTGTAGCGCCCAGCGTAGGTGCAACTTCTCTCTTGAGTAGCGATGAGGGGCTGTATTGACGGTTCACGACGCGACACGGCTTCAACGGCGCGTTCGATATCCTGCCAACCGGCGGGCGGTGATGCGCGCTGGTCCGGCGCAGACATCGCGAGGGAGGCGTTGGGCCGCGGTCAGTTGGTGGTACTCGCTGCTCTTCCTCGTTCCAGTCACCATCCTGGCTTCAACTTGGATCGTCGGACATGCAGAGGGCGCTGAGCTGGTCTCGATAAGCGTCAGTGATCAATATACGGGCGAGCCGTTGTCCGGGGTGCGGTTGGTCGCGGGATCGACGGAGCTGGTGACTGACTCGGATGGTCGCGTGCGTTTCCCCGTGCCGAATGACGGGCCGTTGCGCCTCGCGGCTGATGCTCCGGGATACGAGGTTGTCGGCTCGGGCGTCGGTGGCGATGGTAAAGGCGATTACCAGGTGAGCCTGCGGCCGACCTCAGTGACCGGTGCCCTGGTGGATGCCGGCTCGGGAGAGCCGATCGTGGGCGCCAGCGTGAGCATCGTCGGTATCGCGGATCCCTCGTTGACGGCGACAACCGCCGCGGACGGCACATTCCGATTGGAAGGCGTGCCGAGTGGCGGGCGGCTCCGGATAGACGCCGGGGACTATGGCGTCGTCGAGCAGCCGCTCGGAGAGCAGACGCGTTTCGAGATCCCGATGGCGATCTCGGTAGTGACCGGCCAGGTCGTCAACGCGGTTGGAGACCCCCTTCCCGGCGCGGTGGTCCAAGCCGGTGAAGCGGCCGCCATCACGGGTGATGACGGCCGCTACCGGCTGAGTGGTGTGCAAGAGGCTTCGGAGGTGACGGTCTCCGCGTCGGGGTATGGCGATGTGACGGCGAGTATCAGCCAGGACCGCGTGGTCAACGCGACCCTCGAACAGGCCATGATTAAAGCCGCGTACGCCAATCAGTTTGCCCTTGCCGACCCCGCGGAAGTGGACAGGCTGATCGAGCTGATTGATACGACCGAGCTGAACGCGCTCGTCATCGATATCAAGCAAGACACCATCTACTATGATACCAAGGTGCCATTTTTCCGAGAGCTAGAGGGTATGGTCGTTCCGCTCTACGATCCGAGCGCGCTCCTAGCGAAGCTGGACGAACGCGGCATCTATAGCATCGCCCGGCTCGTGGTCTTCAAGGACCCACTCGTGGCGGAGCAGCGGCCTGATCTGACCGTCATGGACGAGAACACCGGCGAACCCTGGCGCGACTTCAACGGTTCTGCGTGGGTTAACGCCTTCTTCCCGGAATTGTGGGACGCGAACATTGAGCTGGCGCTGGAAGCAGGAGCGTTGGGGTTCGATGAAGTGCAATACGATTACGTGCGCTTCCCCTCGGACGGCGATCTGACAACCGCCGATTTCGGCCCCGACTATAGCCAAGAGGCGCGCGAGAGAGCCATCACTGGCTTCATTGAGCGCAGTTCCGAGCGCATCCGCCCGACTGGTCTCAAGCTCGCCGCGGATCTCTTTGGCATGATCGCGCTGCGGGACAATGATCAGGGGATCGGCCAGCGGCTCAGCCAGATCGTGCCGCTGGTCGACTACGTCTCCCTGATGGTCTATCCATCTCATTACGTCGAGGGGAACATCTCGAGTGCGCCCGGTCACCCCAATGACTACCCGTATGAGACCGTGTTCGAAACACTCCAGCTTGCCGAGCAGCTTGTGCCTGGAACGGCGAGCAAGCACCGGCCCTGGTTGCAGGATTTCTCGTACCCGGTCAACGGTCTCCGCGACTACACCGCCGAGGACGTCGCGGCGCAGATCCAGGCGGCCGAAGACTTCGGCGCGAGTGGATGGATGCTTTGGAATCCGGCTAACGAATACTCGGTTGACGCGCTCGATCCCGGCTAGCCGCGTGGCCAACCGCGAATGAGCAAGCGGCGTTCAGCTCAACGCAAATCCCGCGAGATTTCCACCGTGCAGCGGTGGCGGTATGGGCTCCCCTCGGTGAACGGGCGAGACCGCGTGGGCTTGCGCGTCAAGAAGACGAACATGCCGGCGCTTCTCCGGGCGATGCGACCACTGCAATGGATCAAGAACGGGCTCGTCGTTGCCCCATTGCTGTTCGACCGGAGACTCTTCGACCTCGATCGCGTCATTCTCAGCTTTGGCGCGATCATTGCGTTCTGCTTTGTCGCGAGTGGCATGTACCTCATCAATGATGTTCGCGACGCGGAGGGCGACCGCCACCACCCGCGCAAGAGATTCCGGCCGATAGCTTCCGGTGACATTTCGCCGTTGGTCGCGGTCGCGACCGCTATCATCCTTCTTGTCGCCAGCCTTACCATCAGCCTTGCCGTGCGTCCTGGCTTCACGGCGGTGATCGGTGGGTACGCCCTCCTCATGGTCGCGTATTCGCTGGGTCTCAAGCAGATGGTGATTCTTGATGTTTTCGCCATATCAGCGGGGTTTGTACTGAGGGCGGTTGGCGGCGCGGTCGCGATCGACGTGCCGATTTCCCCGTGGCTCTATGTCTGCACGATGTTGGCGTCCCTCTTGATCGGATTTGGCAAGCGGCGGCACGAGCTGGCGCTACTCGGACAGCAGGCGGTCGATCATCGCGCGAACCTGCAAGCGTATTCCGTGCCCCTGTTGGACCAGTTCATCGGCATCGTTGCCGCCTCCACCGTGATGGCGTATGCGCTCTATACGTTCGACGCGGCCACGGTTCCGGATAACCAGAGCATGATGTTGACGCTGCCTTTCGTCATCTACGGCATTTTCCGATACCTCTACCTGATCTATCGGAGAGATCTCGGTGGGAGCCCGGAGTCGCTCATATTTGAAGACCGGCCATTGTTGGCGAGCGTGATTGGCTGGGCCGCCGCGAGTGCCGCGATCCTCTATCTCTGGTCCTAGATTTTGGCGCGTTTGAAACCTCGTTTCGGTTAGAGGAGTCCCCCGCCCGTTGATCGAACCTCCGACCTGGAACAGGGGCGCGGCGATGGGCACCACCCAACGTCGCGGGCGCCGTGAACCGGGCGCCGCAACTGATAAGGCCGCCGCGAGCAGGCTGAGCCCGAAGCGACAGGGCCACACGCAACTGGCGCGCTCGGTATGACTCGTGCAATGGCGGCAAGAATGTATTGGATGCTCTCGATGATTCCCGATTGATAGCTGATACAGCGCGTAGCAAGTTTATGCCCTGATCGTGTATACTTCCCTTGAACGAATCAGGCTCGGCGGCATCGATGATCTAGGGCTATTGAGCCAAAGCGGTAGCGTCTGTCGTCTCGTTCATAATCAGGGTCATTCAGGATCACTCGGCATCGCTACTTTATAAAGGGAGAACGTATGTATGTCGTGAGGCGGTCACCGCGCCCGGATTCGGCTCGTGTCCAACAAGATATGGAGGATCTCTTTCGCGCGTTGATGCCCTACCGACCTTCTGCCGCAGGCGGAAGGCTTTGGAGGCCGCCGATTGAAGTCTACGAGACGAAAGAGGCGCTTGTTGTCCGCGCCGAGATCGCCGGGATGGATGAAGAGCAGCTTCAGGTCGTCGTCGATGGCACCGCGCTCTTGATCCGGGGAATGCGGCCAGACAGACATCATGACGAACGCGGTTGTTACCATGAGGCACATATCCCATACGGCGCCTTTGGCGCTGATATCTTCGTCCCGTTCTTGGTCGATCCAGATGGGGCGACCGCCGAGTATCGGGATGGTTTCCTCCGCATCGTGCTTCCACGAGTCGCCGCGAGGACCATCATTCCCCGGCGAGCGGGGGAACGAGAACGTGACCATACAGGGAGCTAGAAGCATGACAGTGAACAATGATCGAGACCGAGAACTGACCGAGGAGCGGGCCGATGCGCCCGAGCAGCGCTCCAGCCATCCGGGTGTAGAAACGATCGAGGTGAATAGTGGACAGGACCATGGGACCGCGGGCGACGCGATGGATGTCGTAACGCCCTCGGAAGGGGGCCCCGTGGAAGACCTGCCGGTCCTCCCGTTGCGCGGGACCGTGGTTTTTCCATTAACCGTGGTGCCTCTAGCGGCGGCGCAGCCGCGCTCACTGCGCTTGATTGACGAGGCGATGTCGGGTGACCGCCGCGTTGCCCTCGTATTGCAAAAGGATGAAGAACAAGAGAACGCGGGGCCAGAAGATATCCACCGGATCGGAACGGTTGCCACGATCCACCAGATGATGCGTGTCCCGGACGGCTCGGTTCGCCTCGCCATCCAGGGAATGCAGCGGATGCGGATTCTCGACTTCGTACGGGAAGAGCCGTTCCTAGTCGGGAGGATCGAGCTCGCCCCGGAGAATGTGGAAGACACGGTTGAAGTCCAGGCGCTCTCGCGTAACACCGTCGATCTCTTCCAACGCCTTGTCTCGCTCGTGTCGCATTTACCAGACGAGCTGGTCACCGCGGCGCTGAACGTGGACGACCCGAGGCACCTGGTCTATCTCGTGGCCACGAACCTCCGGATGGAGGCGGAGGAGCGCCAGAAGCTGCTGGAGCTCGATTCGCTGCGTGACAAACTGCAGCAGTTGAACGCATTCATCTCACGAGAGCTGGACGTCCTTGAGCTGGGCAAGAAGATTCAGTCCGATGTTCAAGAGGAGTTGGGGAAGACACAGCGGGAGTACTACCTACGCGAGCAACTCAAAGCCATCCAAAATGAATTGGGTGAAGGAGAGGGCGGCGAGTCGGAGATTGCCGAGCTCCGCGCAAAGATTGAAGACGTGCGGATGCCGGAAGAGGCCGAGCGCGAAGCAAAGCGCGAGCTGGACCGCCTCAGTAAGCTGCCGGCGGCGGCCGCGGAGTATGGTGTCATCAAGACCTATCTTGATTGGCTGGTCTCGTTGCCGTGGAACACCACGACCGAGGGCGAAATCGACATCTCGCGGGCGCGGCAGATTCTCGACGAAGACCACTATGACCTGGAGCGGATCAAGGACCGGATCCTTGAATACCTCGCGGTTCGGAAGCTGAAGCGAGCGGCGATCGCGGAGACGGACGAAGGCCAATCGGTCCCGCCGAGTAGGGAACCGATCCTCTGTTTCGTCGGACCTCCCGGCGTCGGCAAGACCAGCTTGGCTCAATCAATCGCTCGAGCGCTGGGTCGTGAGGTCACCCGTATGTCACTTGGCGGCGTACGGGACGAGGCCGAAATTCGTGGTCACCGCCGGACCTATGTCGGGGCGATGCCGGGCCGGATTATCCAGGCGATTCGCCGCGTCGGATCCAAGGACCCCGTCTTCGTGCTGGATGAGGTCGATAAGATCGGCAACGACTGGCGCGGCGACCCATCGTCAGCGCTGCTCGAGGTCCTCGATCCGGAACAGAACGGTACGTTCCGAGATCATTATCTTGACGTTGCGTTCGATCTGTCCCAGGTCATGTTCATCGCTACCGCCAACATGCTTGATCCCATCCCCGCGGCGTTGCGGGATCGGATGGAGGTCATTGATCTCAACGGGTATACCGACGAGGACAAGCTCCAAATCGCCCGTCGCTATCTGATTCCGAAGCAGTTGAAGGCGCATGGCTTGCCGCTGGACAGCTACGAGTGGACGGAAGAAGGGCTCCTCGTCGTGATCCAGGGGCATACCCGGGAAGCCGGCGTCCGGAACTTGGAGCGAGAGATCGGCACCATCTGCCGGAAGATCGCGACGCGGGTCGCCGAGGGTCGAGACGTAAGCAACGTCGTCGGCCCGGCCGAAGTTCGGGACTACCTAGGCCGTGCCAGGTTCATGTACGAAGAGCTGGCAGCTCGCACGTCTCAACCCGGTGTCGCGATCGGCGTCGGTGTCACCAGCGTTGGTGGAGACATCATGTTCATCGAGGCAACTCGGATGCCGGGTAAGGGCTCAATGACCGTGACGGGGCAGCTTGGTGACGTCATGCGCGAGTCGGCCCAGGCGGCGCTGTCGTTGGTCCGGGCCAGAGCACGCGAATTGGGTATCGAGCCGGACTTCTACGAGCGGTCCGATATTCACATCCATGTTCCGGCGGGGGCGATCCCGAAGGATGGACCTTCGGCCGGCATCGCGATGGCGACCGCGCTGGTCTCACTGTTGACGCAGACGCCGGTCAGAGAAGATGTGGCAATGACCGGCGAAATCACCTTGCGGGGCCAGGTGCTACCCGTCGGTGGCATCAAAGAGAAGGCGCTGGCCGTGAAACGCGCGGGGGTGGCGACATTCATCTTGCCACGCCGTAACGAAGTCGATCTTGATGACCTGCCAGCGGCCGCACGCGAGGGCATGCAGTTTGTTCTTGCCTCGACGATTGACGAGGTCATTGCTACGGCCCTGCCTGACGCGGTCAGATCGGAGGGACTGGATCATCAAGGCACCCCGGAACGCCGTCGTGAGGAGACACGGCAGCCCGTCGCGGCCAAGGCCTGAACTTTAGCCGATTGGGTGCCAGGCACGAGGTGGGCCCATACCCACCCCGTGCCCCTGCTACGAGACCGATTGGGGCTGAACCATCGCTGCTTGAACGAGAGCGCGAAATGGCGCCAGGTGCTCATGATGTGTCCGGAACATCATCTCGGGATGCCATTGGACACCCAGGAGGAATGAGCGCGCCGGATCAACGAGTGCTTCGATCAAGCCGTCTTCCGCGCGGCCAGCCACGCGAAGTCCCGTGCCGACATCCGCAATGGCTTGATGGTGGAACGAGTTGACCCCAATGCGGTCTGTCCCGTAGATGATCGAGAGCAAGCTGTCGGGCTCGACATACACATGATGGCTCACCGCATCGGTGGGCAGATGGCACTCGTCCTGCCTGTGCTCATGCAGTGTCAAACCGCTAGATGGAATGTCCTGATGGAGTGTGCCACCGTACGCCACATTCATCACTTGGATGCCCCGGCAAATGCAGAGGATAGGAAGATCGCGAGCGTTCGCCCTAGACAGCAGGTCGAGTTCGAATCGATCGCGGAGCGGATGGACGCCGTACGTCTTTGGATGGAGATCCTCGTCCCCGTATTGGCTTGGCGCAATGTCTCCGCCTCCACTCAGTAAGAGTCCATCAACGGTGTCGAGGATCGTGGCGGTGTGACCGTCCTGTGGGGGTAAGACGATGGGGATACCGTCGGCCGCGAGAACCGCTTCAACATAGTTCGTCGACACCGCATACCGGTCCAGCGTTCCGTGTGGCAACTCTTCCCTAATGGGGGAGGGCGTGATGCCGATGAGTGGATTCTTTGCCGGAAATGAGGACATCTAACACCTCCCGAGATGGCTAAAGCGATGGTTCCCAAGCGCGTCCCAGGGATCCTGAGAGAGGCCGAAACCGGCCTTAGTCTAGCGTTAAATTGCCCTTGGAAATCACTTGACAAGGGTAGGGGCTGGCAGTATCCTTCGTAAGCCCTCCGAGAGAGGGCAGTACTTCGCGGTGACACCACCGCGAACGTATGAACCCCGAGCGTGGACGTTGACAAGCTGGTGGGTAGCCGGGGGCCTGTGTGGTGCTGAGGGGTAGGGGGAACCTTACCTGGGGGCACGGCGGGGTTCCGGGTGGCGCGCCGAAGACGGAGCGAGGGCCGCGCGGCCCGTTGGCGTGCTGGGGGCCGGGAGGCCCCGGGGGCGGCGGCGGGTGGCGCGGCGAGAGGGAGACGGACGAGCGCCGAGAGATGGACGAACGGGGGCACCGCGCGCGGTGCCGGGTCCCCCTGTGGGGGGGCCACACTGGTGGAGAGTTTGATCCTGGCTCAGGATCAACGCTGGCGGCGTGCCTAATGCATGCAAGTCGAACGGGTCGTCTTCGGGCGGTCACGTGGCGGACGGGCGAGGGACACGTGGGGAACCTGCCCTGGGGCGGGGGGTAGCCCGCGGAAACGCGGGGTAATTCCGCGTACGCTGGTCCCCTGGATGGGGGGGATCAGGAAAGCGGCAACGCACCCCAGGAGGGTCCCGCGGCCGATTAGCTAGACGGCGGGGTCACGGCCCACCGTGGCGATGATCGGGAGCTGGTCTGAGAGGACGGCCAGCCGCACGGGGACTGAGACACGGCCCCGACTCCTACGGGAGGCAGCAGCAAGGAATTTTCCGCAATGGGCGCAAGCCTGACGGAGCAACGCCGCGTGGGGGAGGACGCTCTTCGGAGTGTAAACCCCTTTTGCCGGGGACGAAGGGGCGCAAGCCCTTGACGGTACCCGGCGAAGAAGGGCCGGCTAACTACGTGCCAGCAGCCGCGGTAACACGTAGGGCCCGAGCGTTGTCCGGAGTTACTGGGCGTAAAGCGCGCGCAGGCGGCGGTCCAGGCCCGGCGTGAAAGCCCCCGGCTCAACCGGGGAGGGTCGTCGGGGACCGGGCCGCTTGAGGGCGGTAGGGGCTGGTGGAATTCCCGGTGTAGTGGTGAAATGCGTAGAGATCGGGAGGAACACCCGTGGCGAAGGCGGCCAGCTG
>DASYWB010000277.1:0-4345 GCA_035936495.1 Thermomicrobiales bacterium | reverse complement strand
GCCATTGGGGCCGATGACGACGGTATCGGAGTGACGGAATCCGCCCAGACCGGTTACGTAGAGGCCTGGCTCGACCGAGAGGACCATCCCCTCCTCGATCACCGTCGGATCGCCTTTGTCGATGAACGGCGCTTCGTGTCCTTCCAAGCCAATGCCGTGGCCGGTATGGTGCCGCTGCATCTCGGCGACGCCCAACTCCTTGAAGGTGTTCGAGACTTCGGTCTCCGCGTCGGCCAGCGTGCGCCCCGGACGGAGGGCATCGAAACCCGCCTGCTGCAATTGCATCATCAGATCGAAATGATGAATGAATTCAGGCGACGGCTCGCCCAGGATCATTGTTCGCTCCAACTCCGATTGGTAACCACCGACGTCGGCGCCCGCTCCCGTGACCAGGATGTCGCCAGGGCGCAGACCGACCGCGTTGGAAAGCCCGTGTGGCAGCGCGGTATTGGCCCCGGCATGGAACATTGCCAGTGCCGGCATGCCCCAGCCAATGGACAGCGGCCGGTAGGTCGGCCCCAGCGTCGCGACCATCATCCGGCTAGCTTCGGTACTCGCCTCTAGCGAGATGTCCATCTCCGTCCGGCCTAGCTCGAGCTTCTCCTGCATCAGGCGATGAGCGAGGTTGCCCCAACGGCAACTCTCCCGAATCAATGACAACTCGGCGGCACTCTTGACGTAGCGCAGCCGGTCGACCAGATCGCGTGCCGGTACTGTTTCGACGTCCGTGTCAACCGCTTCTGCCAGCGTTGGGCCATCGTAGCCGTTGATGTCGAGATACCCATTGGAGTCGTAACCAATCCGCTTCCCATCGCGGTTCACCTTGAGCTCGGTCAGCAAGTCCGCCAGGTGGTACAGCGGATGCTTCGTTCCGCCCGTCGGATACTCTGGGTAGACCTTGATCCGCGTCACACCGGGCGACTTCGCGATGTGCTCCTGCTCAAGCTGCGGGATCAACGCGCCAAGGCCTGATTCGCCGTCTCGCGTCACGACGATCGCCATCGGCCGCTCGGTACTGAGGTGGAAGAACCCAGATACGTATGCCATCCGCACCGGATGAAAGAGCACGAGCGCATCGAGATCGCGCGCTCCCAGCTCGGTCCGGACACGGTTGACGCGGGCGTCGTATTCAGGTTGCTCGATGAACCAGTCCATCGCCGGAGTGATCCCCGGCTCCTCTCCGGGCGCCAGCGCACTGTTTCCCGAATCCCGGCCATTCATCGCCTTTGCATTCTTCTTGCCCTTCGCCTTGGTTGCGTCTTTGCCACGTAAGCCTCCTCTCGTACCGCCTATCTAGAATCAGAGCGCCATCTTCGCACAAAGACGCCGCTCGCTGTCTAGCGCCGCCGATGCCGGGGATCAAGGGCGTCGCGTAGACCATCACCCATCAGATTGAAGGCGAGGACGGTCACAAAGATTGCCAGACCAGGAAAGAGCGTCAGCCACCACGCACCGGACTGGAGATCACGCTGCCCATCCTGCAGCATGTTGCCCCATGACGGGGTCGGAATCTGCACACCGAGCCCCAGATAACTGAGGCTCGCTTCCAGCAAGATCGCGTAGGAGAGCCAAATCGTTGCCTGCACAATGATGACCGCGAGGGCGTTCGGAAAGAGATGCCGCATCATGATCCGGACTGGCGCGGCACCAGCCGCCCGTGCCGCCGTGACGAACTCCTGTCCTTTTAAGGCGAGGAATTGGCCGCGAACGAGACGCGCTGTCCCCGGCCAGGACGTGACCCCGATGACAACAATAGTGGTTGTGAGACCCGGTTTGAAGAGCGACGCGGCGGTGATCAGCAAGAGAATGAGTGGGATGGCAAGTAGAATGTCGGTCGTCCGCATCACCAACTGATCCACGAAACCGCCGAAGAACCCGGCGAGCGCGCCAAGTACGATGCCGATGGTCATCACGATCGCGACGGCGGCAAAGCCCGCCGCGAGCGACACCCGGCCCCCAACCACGAGGCGCGCCCAGACGTCGCGCGTGTTCCGGTCGCTACCTAACCAGTGTTCGGCCGAAGGCGGTGTGTTACGCAATCCCGGCGTCAGCGAATTCTCGTCGTATCGCTGGATCAACGGTGCGGCGATCGCGGCCGCGTAGAGGACGACAATCGTGATCAACCCCGCGACGGCCAGTTTGTTCCGGGCGAAACGCCGGGCTGCTGGAAACCGCCGAGAGCGGGCCACCCGGATCAGCGAATCATCACGCGATCGCGGTTCCTCCCGCGGCACGGGTGTCGCTCGATCTCGCCTGAATCCGGCGTCTATCTTATCCAAGCGCGTTCCCATCAGCTGGACACCCTAGCTCTGCCAAGTGGTGCGGCTATTAGTCCGTCAGCTGCACCCGTGGATCGACAAGCACATAGACGAAATCCGTAATCACGCTCGCCACCATCACCGCCAGCCCGGCGATCAGCGTCACCCCAAGGATCACGGGATAATCACGACGCGTGATCGCTTGGAACGCGAGATCACCAAGGCCGGGCCAAGCGAAGATTTGCTCGATAATCACGGTTCCACCAAGTATCTGGGGAAGCTGCAACCCGATCACCGTAATCATCGGGATCAGCGCGTTCCTCAAAGCGTGCCGATAGAGAACGGGACGAGGTCCCAAGCCCTTGGCCCTCGCCACCTGCACGAAATCCTGCCCGATTACTTCGAGCATCGCCGAACGGGTGAACCGGGCAAAGTAGGCTATGCTCGGCAGCGCCGCGACCGTGACCGGCATCACGAAATATTGCAACCGTTCAGGCCAGGCGACACTCCCTTGGCCAGCGCTGAGGACCGGAAACCACCCAAGTTGAACGCCCAGCCAGATCTGCAACAGCAACGCCAGCCAGAAGTTCGGTAACGCCAATCCGATAAACGACCCGACGGTGACAACGTGGTCCGTCGTCGAGTATTGACGAGTCGCGGAAATGATCCCCACGGGGACTGCAATCGCGATCGCGATCAGCAGCGCGAGGCCTTGTAACTGGATGGTCGCCAGTGCCCGCTGGCCAAGCAGCCGCGTCACGGGCACATTGTTGAACGCATACGAGCGTCCGAGATCACCCCGGACTAGGTTTCCCAACCACGTCACGTATTGCACTGGCAGCGGATCGTTCAGACCGTAATTCTCGCGTGCCTGTTCGATGGCGCGGGGATTGGCCGCCGCCTGCGGCCCGAGCAAGGCGAGTACGGGGTCACCCGGCGCCGCGTGCACGAGCAGAAACATGAGCAGGCTCAGCCCGATCATCAACGGGATGAGCAGGAGCACGCGGCGCAGCATGTAAGCTGCGGTGGCACTGGTCATCGCGCTCTCGTGTCATGCGAACGAAGCGCCGGGCGAACATTCGCCCGGCGCTCATTGGTGACTAGACCGTCATCCCGGGGAGCGTGCGGAAGAGCCCGCCCTCCAAGTTGCTTCCCGTGTAGTTGTCATACTCGCTGCCAACAACGTGAATGAACGGCCGGTACCACGCCCAGTGAAACGGCACGTCGCGCATGAGAATCTGCTGGATCTCGCTGTAGATCGGCTTCGCCGCTTCCTGATCCAGCGTCTCCTTCGCCTTCACCAGCAGCTCATCAAGCTCAGGATTTTCGTATCCAGTGTGGTTCTGATCAGAGGACGAATGGAACTGCTCGAAGAGCTCGCTCGGCTCGGCCGTCACCCCGGCGAAGTCCGCGCCAACGAGCTGGAAATCGCGGGTCTGCGTCACGCGCTCGACGAGGGTCGCCCACTCAATAAATTCGACATTCAATGTCACACCGATCTCGGCCAGATCAGCCTGGCAACGGATCAGCCAGTCCTCGCGCAGGACGTTCCCGGCATTGCAGAGCATCGACAGCTCAAGGTTCTGTACTCCAGCCTCATCCAGCATTGCTCGCGCCTGCTCTGCATCAAATGGAATCGGCTCCAGCGTCGGGTCAAACGCCCAGCTATCCGGCGCGATCGGCCCCAAGCCCGCCTCGCCTAAGCCGAGCAGTGATGTCGAAACGTACTCCGGCACGTTGACTGCCATCGCGATCGCCCGACGGACCTGTGGGTTGTCGAGCGGCGCTTCCCTGCAGTTGAAGACTGTGCCGTTCGGAGAGTTGAACGGCGGGACCAGAATCGTCAGGTCCGGGTTTTCCTCCAGCTCACCCACTAGGGTGGGGGCGGCATAGAGTGACCCATCGATATCCCCGGATTGCAACGCGTTGACTAAGGCCGAGGCATCGGCGATGACCCGGTGCGTAAAGCGGTCGATGTGCGGCTTGTCGGACTCCCAGAAGTGGGGATTTGCGGTCGCGATGAAGTCCGCGCCCACGACCCAGCTTTCGTAGACGTACGGACCAGCCCCAACCGGCGCCTGGAAGAA
>DASYWB010000276.1:0-9175 GCA_035936495.1 Thermomicrobiales bacterium | reverse complement strand
CGTGCGCCACGCCCGCGCTGGCAAGCGGTAACCCCTCACCACTGAACACAACCGCGCCTAGGACTTCCTCATAGCGTAAAAGCTGCGTCAACGTCTGTTCCACCACCCGGCTCCTCTCATCTCGGCATCACCCGCTAACGGGCATGCCCTCGTTGCGATAGCGCCCGGTGGAAGAGCAGGGCAGCCTCCGACGGACGTCCGAGGCGCAGATAGGCTTCACCAAGCAGCCGCGACACCGATGCGTCTCGGGTACCCGCCGTCATCTCCTCCAGCAAGCGAGTAGTCTCCTCAAGCGCGGCTGCGTCACCCTCCACGGCGGCGCGTAGCTCCCTCAGCCGTTCTCGACCAAGCGGTCTTGGCGGCGGGGCCGCCGGACCCGCGTGGGCCACGGTGTCCGCCTCCGGGGGTCCTAGCCGACGATCAACGGTCAAGATACCAAGCTCAACCAGTGATGCTTTCTCTTCCCGCAGGTGGGCGAAGAGCCGGAATCCCGCGCTCGTCGCCTCGCTCAACCCGGTAACCCCACCCGCGAACCGCGGCCACGGACTCGTGCCCGGATCACTCTGCAAGCCATGCTCATCCCTGGAAGGGAGGATGTTACTCCCCGTGGCCGGGGACGTCCGCCACTGGTCACCCCTGTCGGGAGAGCTCGGTAGGGCGGCTCGCGAGATGTCTATGGCATCGTGAGCCTCATTGTCTGAGGCGGATGGCATGTTGTGTTCTGATTCCATTAGGACCGATGATGACGCAGGATGATCTTGCACGTATGGCGCGTCGCTTGCTCGGTCCTCCGCAACCGGTTGTTGAACGGAGGCGCCAGCATAGTCATTGGACGCGCTTCCGAGCTCGTCCATGCTTACCATCGGGTCCGTCTCTTGGCGGCGGCCAGAATCAACGGGATCATCGCCGAGATGCTCGGCATCAAGATTCCTCAGAATTGCGGTGTAGCCGTCCACGCTATGTTGCGGCGATGCCATGACGCCATTGTCAAACCCGGCCCACGTCTCACTCAGAGCCACATCCCGCTCTGACAATCCAAAGTCACCTGTGGCTGGCGTTGAACCGGTATCCCCGTCTCGCTCAAACATCGAGTCCTTTGCCAAGCGGTCCAGCACCCCGAGCTCGTCAAGGACAACACCACTATCAGGGCCACTCGTTATCGCTCCAGTGTCGGGGGTCATGACGGCGGATGCATCGCCGGCTTCAGCACGTTCAAGCGATTCGGCTGCCAGCTCGTCATCGTCCGCTTCCCATTCTTCCGCCGAAAGCGGCTTCCACTCCTCTTCGGCATCAAGCGCTTTGAGATCGAGCGGCAGAATGCCCTCAGCGCTAAACGCGTCAATCAGGCTGTCGTACCCCTGCAACGAGGGGTCCCCGGGCACCGCCTCACGGAGCACCCGGTCAAGGTCGTCCCATCCAGCGGTGAGATCGATGCGACCACTCTCACTGACAAACGGATGCCTGTTCTCCGGCGGTCGTGAAGGTTCCGCTGGCACCTCGTTCGGAACCGGGGCTTCGCCGGCTGTTAGCCAATCTTCGCCGTCGGGGAGAGGCTCATCTGTCGCCATGCTCAGGGAGTCATCCTCGAAGCTAAACGGCTGGCTGGATGGATCGAGAATGTCGAAGTCGGAAATCTGGCTTGCATCTTCCGCCTCCGGTCCGGCGCCAAGCAGAGCGCTGAAGAGATCATCATTCCCAGGGAGGTCTGGCCTGCCGCTATCGCTCCATGCGAACGGTACGACGTTCTCACCTCCACCATCGTGAGAGATGTTGAGGTCTTGCGACATCTCACGCACGATACCTTCCCACGGATCGGTGTCGGGAGGGGCATTCGTTTCGGTCATCGATTCCTGATCCTCTCCAATCGGGCGTGCGCCATCCAGCGCGGGATCGGTCGGATGCAGCCGTGCCGCACCAAAGTCCGGCACGCGGACGTCCCCGTCAACCAGGAAGCCGAGATCCCGGCCGGGTGCCGTTGAACCCAAATCCGCCGCGAGGTCTCCCGCTGGATCAAGCGATCGATAGTGATCGAGATGTTCCCAGGGAGCCGCGTTGCCGTGGCGTCGTTCGATCTCCGTCACGATCGCGAGTGCTCGGGCGCAATCGGGGAGCCGCTCCAAGACTTCGCGGCAGACGGTCAGTGCCCCGCTATCGTCACCGGTACGCCAAAGGAGCTCAGCGAGCGCCACGCGGGCGGGCACATTGTCCGGGTCCGCGTCAATGATCCCTCGCCACTCTCCAACCGCCCTGCGCGTGTGTCCACCTCGGGCATAGATCATTGCCAACGCGGACCGGCTGGGATGGAGATGGACGTCATGGCCCAGCGATTCACGTAGTCGAACCAATTCATCGCGCAGGTGATCGAGCTCCGGATGCATTTCCCAGGCATTCAGGTAGTGTGCGTAGGCCCCGGCCGTATCCTTCCGCTCCTCGGCAATCACGCCAAGTCCGAGTTGGGCGACCGCGCTCAGCGGGTCGATGGTCAACGTCCGGGCGAAGTGCTCGTAAGCGGGATCACATGCTCCTTGCTCCACGAGCGACTCACCGAGCATCCGGTGAGCGTTGAGACACGCGGGATAGGACTCGAGGATATGGGAGCACGCCGATACGGCGAAATCGTATTCTCCACGGTCCATGGCATCCCGTGTCTGATTGATTAACTCGCGTAGCTCCACAGCCGGCTCCCTGCTTCTGCCGCGTCGATGGTGATCGGCTCGGAACGCGCTGATGAACGAGGCTGGAAATCGCCGTAGGAGGTGAGACCGGGCATCGAAACCAGCGAGGATCGAGAGATCCCGCCTCTCTATGCATCAAGATCTCATTCTAGAGAAGGCGGTCCCCGCGCTCAATCTGTCTGCTAGCCCAATAGGGCCAAAGCCACGCGGCTCCTCGGCCGCCAGAGACACGCTTCAGGAGGCTAGAAGTGCTTCTCATGAGGTCTCGGTTCACCGCCCACCGGTCGTCTCATCCGGACGCTTCGGGGGCGCCTCGCGGTTCTTGCGATTGCGCGCGCGAGCCTGTTCCAGGGTCCAAAGCGTTACGACCACGGCGATCAGCAAGGGGAGACCAATCACCACGACGATCAGGAGAAACCATTCCCACGCGCCCACGGCCAGCCTCTTTCCCCCATTGATGTCACATCGAGCATGAGCTGGCGGGAAGCCGAGCGACGCATCGCGTCTCCCCTACGCGACCAGCAGTGTCCCTATCGGAACTCGTAGGCAGATCGATGCTGATTCGCCCGAATCCATAGATTGGCCGCATCGCGTGAGGGGCTGTGTTTGCCCTGCCCGCGCTCCAACCAGGTCGTTTCTACTGTGCGCACACCTTCTCAGTCGCGGCCTGTCAACGGCTGACGTTTGCGATTATCTGCCATGTACCGTGTTTAGCCTAACGCCAGCAGCATCGGCCGCTCCAGGTAACGCCGGACTGCCTGGAGGAAGCGGGCGACCTCGGCGCCATCAACGGCCCGGTGATCGGCCGAAACGGCAAGGTTCATCCGGTGACCGGGAACGATTTTGCCATCGTTGATGACCGGGAGGTTCTTGATCGACCCGATGGCCAAAATCGCCGCCTGCGGCGGGTTGATCACCGCGATGAACTGGTCAACGCTGAGCATCCCCAGGTTGCTCGTCGTGAAGGTGCCTCCCTGATACTCCTCGGGCTTGAGGCCGCCGTTCTTGGCCCGGCTGATCAGGTCCTTGCCCATCCGGGCGATGGTGCCCAGACTCTTCTGATCCGCGTCCGGAATGAATGGCGCGATCAGGCCACCGTCGAGCGCGATCGCGATATTGATGTCGATGTTGGCATGGTCGTAGAGCTGATCTCCCTCAAACGAGGCATTGAGCGCCGGAAACTCTCGCAGGGCCAAGGCGGCGGCTTTGACGATCAGGTCGTTGAACGAGATCTTGGAGGCATCATCCTCCGTCTGGCTGTTGACCTGTTCACGGAAGGCGACGGCCGCGCCCATGTCGATCTCGGCGGTGACGTAGAAGTGCGGAATGTCACGCTTCGACTCCGCCATCCGGCGCCCAGTCGTCCGGCGGATCCGGCTGAGCTCGTGGACAGTGCCGCGTGGCCGGCCGGGGGCGACCGCTGGCTGCGCCGCCGGAGCTTCTTCGGGGGCTGGCGCCGTGGGAGGTGCCGTTCCCGCGGCAGGCTTCGCCTTCTCGCCGCTGATGTAGGGCATGATGTCGTCTTTGACAATCCGGCCTCCCGGTCCTGATCCCGGAATGTGTTGGAGATCGATCTCATGCTCGACCGCGAGCCGTTTGACGAGCGGGGAGGCGCGGAGCCGCTCACCCGGCGCACGCTCGACCGGCGTTTGCCCGTTCGTGGGAGTGGATTCCGCCGCGCGGGCGGGTGCTTCCTGCCGTGGTGGGGCGGCTTCCGGCGTCGCGGAGTCGATGCTGGCCGTCGCCGCGGGTACCGGTGGGGATTCTGCCTCGGTGGCTTGGACGGCGGCGGGTTGTGGCCTGCTGACCGCCTCGGCGGTTTCCCCTTCGGCGAGGATCATCGCGATCGGCTCGCCGACCGGAACGCTATCCCCCTCGCCGGCGATGCGCTGGCTTAACGTGCCGGAATCCTCAGCCATAATCTCGATCGTGACCTTGTCGGTCTCGATCTCCGCGATGGGATCGCCCTCGGCAATCTCTTCGCCTTCATCCTTGAGCCATCTGAGGAGCGTCCCCTCCTCCATTCCATCGCCCATCTTGGGCATGATCACCGTTGGCATGGTCTACCCCTCCCGGTACAGCACGCGCCGCACCGCGTCGATGATCTGCCGCTCACTCGGGAAAGCGGCAATTTCCAGGTTTCGCGCGTACGGAGCGGGCGCCTCCGCCCCACTGACCCGCTCGACGGGGGCGTCTAAGTCGTCAAACGCCTGTTCCTGGATGATGGCCGCGACCTCACTGGCGACGCTGAACCAGCGCCACTGCTCCTGGACGACGACCGCGCGATGCGTCTTGCGGACCGACTCGATGATAGTCTGCTCGTCGAACGGACGAATCGAGCGAAGGTCGATGATCTCGGCGTCGATGTTCTCCTCGCTGGCGAGTTTATCCGCGATCCGCGTGAGGAGATTGATCTGTCGCCCATAGGCGATCACCGTCACGTCGCTGCCTTCACGAGCGACGCGAGCTTTTCCGAACGGGATGGGATCGTCCTCGTCCGGCACCTCGCCTTTGGTTCCGTAGAGGGCACCCGCTTCAAGGAAGATCACCGGGTCAGGGTCACGGATGGCCGTCAGCATCATGCCTTTGACATCGGCGGGTGTTACCGGCGAGACGACCTTGAGCCCTGGGAAGTGACCGTAGAAGCCTTCGAGGCTGTGAGTGTGCTGCGCCGAGAGCTGGACACCGCCGCCGTTCGGACCCCGGATCACCATGGGGACGGCAACCTGTCCCCCAGAGAAATAGCGGAGCTTGGCCGCGTTTTGGATGATCTGATCGGCGGCCTGAAACGAGAAGTTCCAAGTCATCATCTCGACAATCGGCCGCATCCCGAGCATCGCCATCCCAATAGCCGCGCCGGTGAAGCCGCCTTCCGCAATCGGGGTGTCGATGATCCGCTTCGGACCAAATTCATCGATGAGCCCGTCCGTCACGAGGTGAGTCCCGCCGTAGACGCCGATGTCCTCGCCGAGCATGACGACCGATTCGTCGCGCTTCATCTCCGAGACCATCGCGGCGCGGAGCGCCTCGCGATAGGTCATGACCGCCATGTGCCGATGTCCTTTCTCCGCGTCTTTCGACGCGCGCTCGTGTTACTCGTGCTCGCTGTAGGCTTCGCCGTACACGTCGGTCAACAACTCGGACATGTCCGGTTCCGGGCTTTCCTCGGCGAAGGCAACCGCCTCATCGACGACCTTCTTCGCCTCTTCCCGGATCACGGACAACTGCTCTTCGTCCACCGCCCCGGATTGAAGCAGCTTGGCTTCGAGCAGCCCAACGGGATCGCGTTTCCGCCATTCGTTGATCTCTTCTTTGGTCCGGTACTTTTCAAAGAAGTCACCGGCGCCGTGCGGCACGGTGCGGTAGGTCAGCGCCTCGACCGCGTAGGGCTTGCGCGTCTCCCGCACCTGCTGGGTGACGCGTCGCGCGCAGGTCAGGACGGCCTCGAGGTCCATCCCGTCAACTTTCTCATGCTCGATGCCGTAGGAGTCAAACTTGGCCGCCAGATCAGTCATCGCGGTCGAGCGCTCGACGCTCGTGCCCATGCCGTACTGATTGTTCTCGACGATGAAGAGGCAAGGATTGAGCCGATCGCGGCCCCAGAGCCCGGAAAGATTGGCAGCCTCATGGAAGGCGGCGTTCTGCATAGCGCCATCGCCGAGGAAGAGCTGCACGATGTTGTCGGTTTCTTGATAGGCCAGCGCGTAGGCCATGCCGACGCCGAGCGGGATGTGACCGCCGACGATGCCGTAGCCTCCCATCATGCCCTGATCGGCATTGAAGAGGTGCATCGAGCCGCCCTTACCCTTGACCAGGCCGGTGCCTTTCCCGTAGAGCTCCGCCATCACGGCCTTGGGATCGCTGCCGAGGAGGAGGGCGTGCGCATGGTCACGATAGGCGGTAATCGCCTTGTCACCTTCTTCAAAGGCACCGAGGAATCCCATCGCGACGGCCTCTTGGCCGATATAGACGTGGAGATAGCCACCGATCTTGCCCCGGCGGAAGCCGCGCTGGCAGGCTTCCTCGAACAGGCGAATCTCGACCATCTCCCGGTAGTAGCGGCGGAGCTCCTCGTGACCTACCTCTATGGCCTCGTCCTCCGGCGAGGCGCCATTTGCCCCCGATTGACGCCGCTTCTTGCCTGTCTCCCGCGCTGTCGCCATGCTTTGGCCTCTCGCGATCGTGCGAAGCGACGGCCGGCACGCCGCGCCCCTAAGAGAATTAAGCCGATATGGGGAATCGCCCGTCCAGACGC
Source organism: Thermomicrobiales bacterium (assembly GCA_035936495.1). Lineage (GTDB taxonomy): Bacteria > Chloroflexota > Chloroflexia > Thermomicrobiales > UBA6265 > DASYWB01. The sequence goes on along the minus strand of DASYWB010000276.1, from coordinate 2,245 downwards.
AAGCCACTGTGGGTCAATGGCGACACGAGCGCGTCAGCAACATCAGCGAAGGGATCATCCCCGTCGTTCGGGGCATTGTACCCTTCTTAGCTTTGGGCCGTCAGCAACGAGCTATTAGCTAGGAACGTATCGTTTCGGCCTGCCTGTTGCCCAGCGAGCTGACGGCTGATAGCTACCTATTGCGGTGCGACCGCCGGGGGGTCACCCCGCTCCTCTTGCTTATCATCAGCAGGCGCCGGGCTGGCCGCAGGGAGGGTGCCGGCCGGGGTCGTTGCATCACCGGGAGAGGGAGAGGCGTCCTGCCACCGTGAGGTGCCGATGTCACCACTGCCCATGGTGAGGCCGCGCATTGCATCACCCCCGCTCCGGCCCGGATCAGATGGTTCCGCGGGCGGGGACGGGTTGCCGGGGATGATGTCCTCGATGGGGACCGAACCATCATCTGCGCCTGCCCGCGAGGCGAGCACGGCTGGATCCAGGCCACCGATCGCCTGCGCCTCGCTGGCGATTGCGTCCCCGGTTTTCAGAGCGAAGCCGGGGGCGGGGCGTTGCGCGGGGAGTTGGGCGGGATACGCCTTGCGGACTTCCTCCCAGGTAGCCGTCGCCTGCTCGAAACGCGCGGGGTCCATCGCTTCGCCCGGCTTTGGCGCATAGACACCCATGATCTCCTGCGCGGTGCCGTACTGTGTCAATGGGCGGTGGACGACCGTCGCCGGCGGGACCGGCAATACGCCGTGCCCAGGGATGCTGGACCGGTCCGGCCTGGCACCCGGTACTTGCGGCGAGGCGGTGCCTCCGGGGGCATCAGGCGCCATCGGCGTCTCGTTCTGGCCGGTGTTGCGCACCGCGGCGCGGCGATCATTAGGATTGCTATCGGGCGACGGACGAATATCGGTGCGGTCAGCCATAGGTTCCTCTCTATCTAACTCTCACCCTCGTTGCTGTACTTGCCTGTAGTTTAAGCGAAAAACACGCTGGGCAATCAGCGAGCATGTTGCGATGCTTCCGGTGGCCGGGCAACGACGAGACGGAAGACGCCGAACAGATGCCGGCGTTCCGATAGGATAGTAAAACCAAGACGTTCGACGAGCGCGATAGTCTCGCGGTCTAAGTGACAGCCGATGAACCGTTCCTGAATTGGAGAAAGCAAACGCTGGGCCAAGGCGACCGGCGCATACGCGGAACGGACATGCTCCAGTAGCACGACTCGCCCATCGGGCCGGCAGACCCGAGCGGCCTCGCGCAACGCGGCGACGGGATCAGGAACGGTGCACAGCGCCAGGCTGATGGCCACCGTATCGAAACTGGCATCGGGGAAGGCCAGGTTCTGGGCGTCCATCTGGGCCAAGAGGGGTTTTGGCCCGCCGGGGCGGCCGCGTTCTCGCGCCTCTTCTAGCATGCCCATCGACACGTCGACCCCGACGGCGTGGCGGACGGCCGGTGGGTAGTCCGGCAGGTTCAACCCGCTGCCGACTGCGACTTCCAACGTGTCGCCCCGCAGCTCGGCGGCGAAGGCACCTCGGAGTCCGCCGAGCAGAACCTTCTCGCCCAACTCTACAGTTCTATCGTAAGTCTTCGCCCGCTTGTCATAGACCTCGCGGATACGCCGAAGCTCCATCGGTCCCGTCTCGCTTCCCTCTAGCTGCGCCTACCGTAAAGCGTATGTCCCAGGTCATCACGATGCCGAGATGTTGAACGCCTCGCCTCATCCGGACAGCAGCGTGACCCGGGCAGCGTGATAGAGCGCAATCAATCCTTGCAATGTCTCATCAGAGCTGAACCGGGGCGTCCACATGAGTTCGGCGAGTGAGTCGCTGATCGCGAAGCCGGACGCGATGGCAACCCCACGGTACTGGGCAACCGCGAACAGCGCCGCCGCTTCCATTTCAACGGTCAACACACCTTCCCGTTGATAGTGCCGGGCCTCTTCGACCGTTTCCCGGTAGGGTGCGTCGATAGTCCAGCTTGGCCCAACGACCGCGTTACGCCCATGTCGCGTAACCTGGTCGAGGAACGTCGCGGTCAGTTCGGCTGATGGAAACGCGAATGTCTCGCTGGGCAGGTAATGGTGCGAAACGCCTTCGTCTCGGATCGCCTTGTCGCAGACGGTGAGAGCGCCGATCGCGAGGTCTCTCTGCAAGCCCCCGGCTGTCCCTACGCTGATGAACCGCCGGACGCCCAGCGCGATCAGCTCCTCCAGCACGGCCGCGGCGGCAGGCGCCCCGATTCCGAATCGGCTGACAAC
>DASYWB010000275.1:0-3024 GCA_035936495.1 Thermomicrobiales bacterium | reverse complement strand
GACCGAGAGCAGGGCGAAGAGCGCGAAGCCGCCGACGAGGAAGATCGACGCCAGCCGCGGCTCTTCCCCCTCGTGCGCCTCGGTCACCATCTCCTCAATCGCGACGGTCAACGGGATGCCGGCAGTGAAGGCGAGGAGGCCTAGCTTGAACCCCTCCGGGATATCGGCTGGCACCTGTCCCAGGGCCAGCAGCAGCCCGAGGCCGAACACGATCGTCGATCCGGTGCCGATGATGACGCCATCGCTGAAGAGGTCGACCGCTACCCCGAAGTAGATCGCCCAGGGACCGCTCCCCTCGCCCGCGGCGCCGACTCCACCGCTAGTGCGGGCGGTAACAAGACCCAGCGCTCGGTCGACCAGGATAGCGAACCCGCTGCCGGCGACGAAGGCCAGCAGGATGGCCCAGGGGCGTGCGGCCGCAAGCGCCTGCGGCATCAGCTCGATGCCGACGACAGCCAAGATGATTCCGGCCGCGGCGTGGAGCGCGAGGCTCAGCGTGCGGGCCGAGGCCCGGAAACCCTCAGCGAGCAGCCCACCGGCGAAGTTGCCGGCAGCAGGGTCAGCGCGAGTGCGGTCAGGTAGCCCTCCACCTGTCTCCTCCGCTAGTGTGCGTGTCCATGATGGGAGCGGACCCTGCCGGTGGCCTGATCATTTGGGATGCAGCAGGCAGCGAGACCCTCCGGGGAGTCGAGAGAGCAGCCGCGGTACGTGCCGCCGGCCGCGTGCGGCTCCTCGGGCTGGAGGGTGACGTGGGCGATATCGAACCGATCCCGCAGGAGTTGAGAGAGATCGACGAGGATGTCGTGCCAGTCCCGGCGGCCGGCGACCTCGATGTGGCTGCTCATGGCGACGAGGCCCGAGGTGACGGTCCAGACGTGGAGATCATGCACGCCGAGCACCCCTTCGACGCCAGTCATTGCTTGGCGGACTTCATCGGTGTCGACGTGAGCGGGCGTTGCTTCCAGCAGAACCTCCACGGACTCCCGCAGCAGCCTCCACGAACTCCAGAGGATCAAGAGCCCAATGCCGGCCGAGAGGATCGGATCCGCCAGGTACCAGCCCGTTGCCAGCATCACCAGCGCGGCGGTAATGGCGCCAACTGAGCCGAGCATGTCACCAACGACGTGAAGAAAAGCCCCGCGCGTGTTGAGGTTATGCTCGTGACCGCCACCGCGCATAAGGATCCAAGCGGAAGCGGCATTGGCCCCAAGTCCGGCGATGGCCACGATGAGCATAGGGCCGCTGTCGACCTCCGGCGGCTCGCCAATGCGTTGAAATGCTTCCCAGAAGATGTAGAACGAGATCGCGACGAGCGTGGCAGCATTGACAAGGGCCGCGAGCACCTCAGCCCGGTAGAAGCCGAAGGAACGTTCAGGCGTCGCCGGTCGTCGCGCGAGCCAGACGGCAAAGAGCGAGAGGCCTAGCGCCGCCACGTCGGTGGCCATATGACCGGCGTCGGCCAGCAACGCTAAGGAGTTGGTGAGCAATCCGCCGATCACTTCGGCGACGAGGAACGCGGCGGTGATCGCCAGGGCAAGAGCAAGTGGCCGGCGATTAACCCGCTCTTGAGGTTGCTCGGCGTTCTCGTGTTGCTCCCGATCTCGGTAGAAGCGCTGTCGCCGTCCCATTGTGCTACCTATTCCTCTTCCTCGTTCCTAGTCCCTTGCGGTCCCTCGCGCATTGTACGCAAGCCATAAACCAGCCTCTGTCGATGACGTTGAACCACTGCATGGACGCATGGGTGAACACCATAGGTTCTCACTGGTCATCCCGAGCGACGCCCCAGATGCGAACCAACCATTGTCTGGTGCGGACGCCTCGTGATACGTCTCCGGGAACGGATCGACTCCAACCGAGTTACGACAGTCGGTGCCGTTGGTGGTGCTCTAAACCGAGGCCGACGACTCCGGCCGTGCGTGTCCCAGCCGATTTATGGGCTTTAAACAAATCATCCAGAGTTCGGGAGGCGAGCGATATGCCGCGCACGAGCCCTCATTGAACCCGGGGACTCTTCCCCCTTCCGGTGCGTGGGAGAAGGGGGCCGTGAGGTGTGTATCCGGGGCTCAACCGTCACCATACAGGGAATCCGTATCCGAGACTACGTGGACAAGGTGTTCGTCTCGGACGCCGCGGCCAGGAACCGCCCATCGTAGGGACGCGTGGTCATACGCCCGGCCGCCAACTGCACCACCGGCCCGTGCCACACGGCACTCATCCGGTGGGCGAGAGCGATCCGGTTGGTAGAGGCGAGGCGGTGCGTCACCTGGTCTCCAGCCGACCCGCTCTGCTCGTGTCGTACTATTGCAGCAAGCCCCATGCGGCCATCGTTAGTCGTTCCAGCGGTATGCGCGTCGAACGCCTGGGACCACTCGGATGTTTCGGGGCGGTCATGGCATCGTCGCGCAGCCGAAAGCCCACGGCACCTGGTCGAACGCTGCGCCGCGGGCTCCCGATACCTTCACTTGTGTCCCGCGCGATCTACTTCTTCGCGGTGGCGCCGCTGCCGCGCCGGTTGAATCGCCGCATCAACTCCGACCCGTACCGCCGAACCACGCCTACGACCTTGCCCATGGCAGACCTCCTCTGGCGTGACGCCGCACCTGGCCAGCACCGTGGCCACTAGTGTGAGCGCTCTCGCGCCCTCAGTGTAGCAAGAAAATCACCTCACCGGGCAATGGCACGTGTGTACTAACGCCCTTGGGTATTTTGGCGCTTTCGAAACCAGCCGATGACCTTTGCCAGCACCCAGCCTTGGATGCCCCTTCGGATCATGGTACCGAGACAACCCATCCCCTTCCCCCGTCGATATTCGCCCGCCCGTCCAATTGGATATTGCCGTGTCCCCTCGCAAGATCCGTACACCCGGCAAAGATGGAGTGCTCTTAACGTGTCTGGATGCTGCTTGGATGTAGGGACCCGCGATGCTCACGCCGCACTCTCGACGAAGATGGACCGCGCGAGCTCCAGGCCAACGTGATGCTCGCTGGTGGCCGGCCCGTCGGCTTCGCCGACGCGGAGGTGAAG
>DASYWB010000274.1:0-3673 GCA_035936495.1 Thermomicrobiales bacterium | reverse complement strand
GTCCTGACCCACTGCTATGGCGGGCGGACCACCGCCAACTGGGTCGACTTCCTCAAGCGGGTGGACGCGTGGATCACCCCGGAGGTGGTGCGGGTGTAGGCGATCCTGGACAACCTCAGCACCCATCGCGCCACGGACGTGCTGCTATTCGCCCTGGCGCATCCACGCTGGGAGTTCGTCTTCCAGCCCACCTACGCGGCGTACCTGAACCTGATCGAGCCGTGGTGGAAGATCCTGCGCGCGCTGGCGCTGAAGGGCCGCCGCTTCGAGGCCTGGCCCGAGATCGAAGAGGCCGTCCGGCGCCCTACCGAGTACTGGAACGGCATGGCGGTAGGGAACCGAGTTACCCCGGTCCCCCCGCACAGAACCGGACGTGCGGCTTTCCCGCATCCGGCTCCCACCTCGGATATGACGGCAAAGCCTTGCGGCCGTCCGTACGCGCTCCGGCGTCTGTGACACGCTTTCCCGGCTCTGTGTCCGGCGCGTGCGGTGCTGGCTCACGTTCTCCTCGGCCCCCGCCCTTCGCTCCATCGCCTCCGCTGCCGGTCCCCCGGTTTTGTTCGGCGACTTCCCCGCTACTATGACGGGGTCTGACTCACATGGGCGCCTTTCCGTCAAGCGATGTCATTTCATTTTTTGAACTCCAGTTGGTTATATTGGCATCCAGGTTTGAGCCTTGTTCTCGACCTGGTGGTTTCCCAACCAGTTCCAACTCACATACGGTCGCCGTGTTCTGCAGCGGCTGCACCAAAATCCCGATTTCGTCGGGCAAAGGCTCAGGAGGACGAGACCCTTCTTCTCGTCGGCGATTAAGGCCATATCTGACTTCGGTTCGTCCCGCCTGGATCTTCCAGGATTGATCAGATCCCGGAGGATAGGATGATCATTTAACCTTTCTCGAAAGCAGTATTAGCAACTGCACCCTCGATCAATACGCCATGGGCCGCGTACTTCCACAAAGCAATGAGCAGCTTTCGTGCCATTGCCACGATCGCGGTCTTCTTGCCGCGGCCGCCATTACGCTGGACACGCTCGCGAAACCAGATGCTGAGTTCCGATCCCGGCTGGTGCTGCAGCCAGAGCCATGCCAGCTGAATCATGGTTGTCCGCAGTCGTGAATTGCCGGCTTTGGACACACCCTGTTCATGATCGATCGACCCACTTTGCCAGGGCGTCGGGGCCAATCCGGCGTAGGCCGCCACCTGTCGACGGTTGTTGAAGCTACGGTACAGTCCTTCAGACCATAGGACGGCAGCAAATTCCGGCCCGATCCCCTTCAATTGGACAAGCAACGAGGCTGGCGTAGGAGGCTGGTCCTCATTCCCTTTTGCAAGCAGCGCATCGCGTTCGGAATCGACGGCCTTTAGCTGTACCAGAATGATCTCGAGCCGGTCGAGCTCGCGGCTAATCTGCGCCTTCAGATGTACCGGCAAGCACCGGCCGTCGCCTGTTCTCAGTTCCTCCAGGCGCACCCGGCGATCACGGCGCAGCGGTTCGTAATCGCGGACCCCCTGGGCAAATAGCAGTCCCTTGATCCGATTGACATGCGAGATGCGTTCGGCCGTCAGCACCTTGCGCTCGCGGCAGAGCCGGCGGCGATCTTCGTCCTCGGGTGTCGGGGCCTGCACCATAGCGCAGACCCGCGGTTCGCCCCGCTTGTGGGCCAGCAGCGTGCGCACCAGCGTCTCGCCGTCGATCCTGTCGGTCTTTGCGCGTCGTCTCCGACGTGAGGTCAAGATCGATGCCGGATCGACCACCCAGCTTTCGATCCCTTCCCGTTCCAGCACGCGGTGTATCCAAAAGCCGTCAAGACCGGCCTCTTGAATGGTTACCACGGCAAATGACTGGCCTGTCCGGACCCTTGCTCTCTCCTGAAGATCACCGAAGCGTCTGAACAAGCCATCAATATCGCCGGCCGATACTGGGCGGATTCAAGTGGTCATCGCAACACCTCGACAAAGGAGGTTGCGGTGAGTACTCGAAGGCGGCGTTCGGGTTGGTCCGGGCGCGGTGCGTTGCGCTCGCCAGGCCGGCCCTCGGCGGCGCGGCGTGAGGACCGGCGCCAGTTCTGGGTGTTGATCGCGGCGGGACGCTCGAGCGAGGACGCCGCGGTTGGCGTCGGAGTGGCGCCGGCTCTAGGCACACGTTGGTTCCGGGAGGCGGGCGGCATGCCACCGTCACATCTCTCGCGGTCGTCAAACCTGCTGTCTGAGCGCCATCTGTCGTTTGCGGAGCGGGAGGAGATCGCGATTTTGCGCGCTCAACGGCACGGCGTGCGGGAGATCGCCCGCCGGCTGGAGCGAGCGCCCTCCACGATCTCCCGCGAGCTGCGCCGCAATGCCGCCACACGCGGCGGCGGTCTGGATTACCGGGCCACGACCGCGCAATGGCACGCCGATCGGTCCGCTCGCCGTCCGAAGCGGGCCAAGCTGGCGCTCAATGCAGCGCTGCGGAGTTACGTGCAGGACCGGCTGTCCGGGATGGTCGTCGCGCCGAGCGGGGTGGCGGTGCACGGGCCAGTCGTGAGATGGAAGGGCCGCCGGCCCGGGCGTCGGCAGGACCGGCGGTGGGCCACGGCGTGGAGTCCGGAACAGATCGCTCGCCGCCTGCCGCTCGACTTCCCCGACGAGAAGACGATGCGCATCAGCCACGAAGCCATCTACCAGGCGCTGTACGTGCAAGGCCGGGGGGCGCTGCGCCACGAGCTGACCGCCTGCCTGCGCACCGGGCGGGCGTTACGGGTGCCGCGGGCGCGCACCCGCGGACGGGGCAAGCCCTTCATCGCCCCCGAGATCATGATCAGCCAACGCCCGGAGGCGGCCGATCGGGCGGTACCGGGCCACTGGGAGGGGGACCTTATCTTGGGATTGGGCAGCTCGGCGATCGGCACCCTGGTGGAGCGCACAACACGGTTCACAATCCTGCTTCATCTGCCGCGCATGGCGGGTCACGGCGGTGGACCGCGCGCCAAGAACGGGCCCGCGCTCGCCGGGCATGGGGCCGAGGCGGTCCGCAACGCCATCACGCGCACGATCATCACCTTGCCCGAGCAGCTGCGACAGTCGCTGACTTGGGATCAGGGGGCGGAGATGAGCCAGCACGCACGCCTGCGGATCGACGCCGGTCTTCAGGTCTATTTCTGCGATCCTCATAGCCCCTGGCAGCGCGGCACGAATGAGAACACCAACGGGCTGCTGCGCCAGTACTTCCCGAAGGGCACCGACCTCAGCGCGCACAGCGCCGACGACCTTGCGGCCGTGGCAATTGCCCTCAACGACAGGCCTCGCAAGACGCTCGGCTGGAGAACACCTGCCGAGGCGTGTGACGAGTTCCTACGATCAACCAAAACAGGTCATGTTGCGATGACCACTTGAATCCGCCAGTCGATCTGCTGAGCTCCAAGGAAACGAAAATCGCGCATAAATCGGTCCGGACAGCGATGGCTGCTTCGGATTGGGCGGCGAAAACCGGCATGGTCGGCTCCTGAGGTGGGGATGCTTAATCAGCCTCACTCTCGCGGAAAGCGCTGATTGCTATCCACTCGCCCATAGGATCTTCTCACGCCCGTGCATCATCGGCTTCGGCTCCTCGCCTTCCCGATGCGGGCCAGTCGGCTTTTCAGCCGGTGGTCACGCGTGAGACCTCTCAGGTTCCAACGCATTCCTTTCCGTCG
>DASYWB010000273.1:0-4753 GCA_035936495.1 Thermomicrobiales bacterium | reverse complement strand
CGCCTTGACCTCACCTTTGGCCCGGTCAAGCTCGCTCCGGAGCATGTCCTGGTTGACCGTGCCGCTGACCTGCTGGACCCTTTCCTCAACCTGATCTTCGATCTGATCGAGCTTCTCGGCGATGTCGTCACGACGCCGCTCTATGTTCTGTTGGATCTGATCTGCTGACTCGCTCACGCCTGTTCCTCCTTGAGCGACCGGGTCTGCTCCTAAGCCCACTCCTTGTCCGCGTGGAGCGAGGCCATCGTCCGCTCTGGCTTCAGATTCATCTTGCTCGGCAGGTTCTTGGCAAGCGCCTTGAACCCGCCAGCCATGATGAGCGGCACGAGGCCGACGAGCACGAATGCCAGCCAGTCGACCGTCTATCGCCCCGACGGTATCGCTACGCCGATCATGTGAAGGTCTCGGACCGTCCGGCTGGTCGTCCCTTTCTGTCCGCAGGTAACGTGCCCGCGTCGCACAGGCGTGCCACGACCTCCTCGTCTTATCGGCATCGTTGGCCAGCGGTCAACATGCCCCCTCGTCAGCCCCGAGGTCACGCCTCTGTCCGCCGTTTTCGGATGGCACGGGTTTTGCAGCATTCGAGTGTGGGGCCGAACCGTATGATGGCACGCTGCGGATGCACTGCCAAGTCGCGCCCCAAGGACACCATCAAGGAGGGACGTATGGACCGCACGGACCAGCAGTACACCATCAGCGCCGGGACGGACGTAGTCGGCTCCAATGGAGAAAAGGTGGGCCAGGTGGTCGCCGCCCATCCGAGCTACATCGTCGTGGAGAAGGGCTTCTTCTTCCCGACCGACTACTACATTCCGACGAGCGCTATCACCACCTATGACGGAGACAAGGTCTACCTGGGCGTCACCAAGGAGGAGGCGCTCAACCAAGGTTGGGATGTGGTTCCGGCCGAGCCCGCTTACACCGAGACCACCGGCGTCGCGCCCGTTGCCCCGGCGACGACCGATACCTACGCGGCGGACGTGGACCGGGACGTGGCGACCGAGGTGACGGACCGAGATTCGGTCCGCGTCCCACTCCACGAGGAGGAGCTGACCGCGACCAAGCGTGACCGCCAGATTGGCGAAGTCGCGATCGACAAGGATGTCGTCACCGAAGAGAAGGTGATGGAAGTCCCCGTCACCGAGGAGCGCGTCCGCGTCGAGCGACACGCGGTTGACCGGGACGCGACTGGTGACACCGATGCCTTTAAGGAAGGCACGATTGAGGTGCCGATCCGCGGGGAAGACGTCGAGGTCCAGAAGCGCGCCCGGGTGGCCGAGGAGGTCGAGATCGAGAAGGAGGCGGTGCAGCGCACCGAGGAGGTCGCTGGCACCGTCCGCCACGAGGAGGTCCGGATCGACGAGGAGGATGCCAGGGGCTCGACGAGGGGATAGCGAGGCGGTTCGCTGGGCCGCAAGGGCTGATCCCCAGCTGCCACGGATCCGACATCGATCAGTGCTTTGCACCGAAAGCGGCGGCCCGAACCACTCGGGCCGCCGCTGCTTCTCGGCGCTGATGCGGCTTGGTCGCGAGTGCGCCTAGCGGCCCGTCTGCATCTTGCGCACCGCGTAGAGGATCGCGACCGCCCCGAGAATCGCCACCACCAGCGAGCCGAGCCAGTTCAGGTTGCTGCCGGCCCCCAGCAGGTCCAGGACCCAGCCACCGATGATCCCGCCCACGATGCCGGCGATCAGCGCCCCTCCGGCGCTTGCTCCCGCTGCCAGGCGGTTGGGCAATCTCGCTCCACCCATCGCGGGCACTTTGGACGGATGCACATGGTATTCCGGGACCAGTCTGACGAAAGCGATTGGCTCTACCCCTGGAGATAGATCGTTAGCCCGCCGCGCTCAGCGTCCCGACGAGCAGAATATCGCCGGTGGGAGCGGGGCTGCCGCCCTCGGGTTCGGCGGTGATCGCCACCTGTTGGAACGAGCCGGGCGGGACGTTCTGCTCGATCAATGCCGCCTTCCCCTCTGGTCCCACGGTGAAGGTTTCGGCCGGTTGCGGGGGTTGCCCCTCGCTCAGATACCAGAGCTGGTAGACCTGGTTCTCCGGCAAGCGCGGCAGGCCCTCGACGGCGAGCGCGACGCGCTGCTCACGGCTGGAATAGAAGAGGTTGCCGGTCGCCGTTGGCGGGCCCTCCTCGGTCGGGGTGAAGGTCCAGGCGATCGCGTTGTCGCTGAGCGCCGCGGTCGTGGCCTGATCGCGGACGGCAATCAAATCCTCCTCCATCTCCTCTAGCCGTCCTTGGAGGCTCAGTGCCCAGATGACGGCCCCGACCGCGACGAGCGTGAGGGCGGCCGCGACGAGGGCCCAGGGGCTGAACCGCCTCATCGGCGCGATCCCTCCGGCAGGCCGAACGCGACCGGGCGGACGGAGTGGGACTGGCGTGCCTGAAGGGGCGCGATCTCTCTCTTCCCCGTGCATCTCCGTGATGGGGACCGGGCCGGGGACCTCGGCGAATGCCGCGTGCAGGATGCGCTCGCGCAGTGAAGCAGGAGGAGCGACATCCGGAATGTTCTCTTCTAGAGACAAGGGCAAGACGCGGACGACCGGGGCCAGCCTCGCGACTTCCGCGCGGAGATCCGGCGAGGCGGCCAGGCGCTCCTCGAACGCGCGGCGTTCAGGCTCCGGCAGGGCATCGAGCAGGTAGGCGCCGACCGCGTCGTCGAGCGCTTGGTTGTCCAACTCGCCCTCCGACGGGCCGATCCCCGCCTGGTCTCGATTGTCGTTCTCCCTGTCCATCGTCACGCTTCTGTCCTGACGTTGCCGCTATCGTTATCATCCCATGGCTTCAAACTGGAGCCGGTGATTGGCTCGGCTCGTGAGGTCCACCTTCACCAATAATTTCGACTAATTCCCCCCTCAGCTTGTGCAAGCCGAGCCTGAGCCGGCTCTTCACGGTCCCCAGCGGGGTACCGGTTTGCTCGGCGATCTCCTGATGCGTCAGGCCGCTGAAATAGGCCAGCTCGATAGCCTGTCGCTGCTCGTCCGGCAACCCACCGATGGCCTTGCGCACGTGCTCGGCGTCGATTGTCTCCGCCACGGTGGCGAAGGTGTCCTCCGCGTCGGTCTGTAGACGGTAGGCAACCGTATCGAGGTCGACGTCGTCCAGCTCCCGCCGGTGGCGCCCCCGGCGTCGGTCGATGGCGCCGTTGTGGACGATGGCCATCAACCAAGATCGCACGCTGCCACGTCCGGCACGGAAGCTATCGGCGCGCCGCCAGACCGCGAGAAAGGCCTCTTGGACGACATCCTCGGCGACGCCGCGCTCGCCCAGAATGCGGTAAGCCAGGCCGAGCGCCAGGCCACCGTATTGGTCATAGAGCGTCGCCAGCGCCGCGTGGTCACGCCGCTGGATCGCCGCGAGGATCGCCTCGTCATCGAGGTCGGTGGAATGGAGCCCGGCGTCGTCCATGCGTTCCCTAGTTGTCCGTTCCACTTGTTGATACGGGAATGGCGGCGGTTTTGGATCAGTGCCGGTGGCTACGCAGAATCCTCGCCAAGGCTCAGTATCACCGATCCGGCGGACGGAGGGGTTGCTGGTTGAGTCATCATCAGCCGGCTCGTCCACTTTCGAGAGCAGCGATTGGCGCCAGTACTCATCGGCGTCTCACCTTCCCGTCTGCCTCGCGGATCTTCGGGAAGCCAGGGCGCATGGTTTCGCTATGCATGGCAAACTCGCTACACCGGTGGAGGAGTATGTCGACGTGTCGAAACACGCCCCTCCCAAGCCTGGAGCAGACCCACTTCGCGCCCGAGCTCGAGAGGGGGCGGATGCGACCATTCCCCTTAGAATTGGCGGTCCGGCGGGAACTACACCATGGAGACAATGCAAACATGAATATCGGGTGCGTGGATACCTTCGTGTTGCGCCATGATCTCGCCGAGCCGTTCGGCTACTCGCAGGCGTGGTACCACGCGCGTGCGGCAATGCTGGTGCGGATCACCGCTGACGACGGCACGACCGGCTGGGGAGAAGCCTACGGCCCACCAGAGCCGAGTGCCGCCATCGTCGGGCATGTCCTCGCGCCCCACGTCCTCGGCGCCGACCCGTTCGCCACCCTGCCGCTCTGGGAGCGGATGTACGCCTGCACCCGCGACTACGGCCAGAAAGGATTCGCCCTGCATGCGATCAGCGCCGTGGACATCGCCCTCTGGGACCTCAAGGGGAAGGCGCTCGGCGTCTCCATCTCGCGGCTGCTCGGGGGCCGGTTCCGGGAACGAGTCCAGGCCTATGCCACGGGCCTCTACTTCCGGCCCCGTGAGGCGTTCGACGCCGAGTTGGTTGACGAGGCGCTGAGCTACGTCGCCGCTGGCTTCCGGGCCATCAAGCTCAAGATCGGGTACACCCCGGAGGTGGATATCCGACACGCGCGAGCGATCCGTGAGGCCATCGGTCCGGAGGTGGATCTGATGGTTGACGCGAACCATGCCTATGATGCGGCGACGGCGATCCGGCTGGGGCGCGAATTCGAACGGCTCGACGTTCGCTGGTTCGAGGAACCCGTCATTCCCGAGGACATCGAGGCGTACGTCGAGGTGAGCCGGGCGCTGGATCTGCCTATCGCGGGTGGCGAGGCCGAGTTCACGCGGTTCGGCTTCCGGCGCCTGCTCTCCGAGCGGGCGGTCGATATCGTCCAGCCCGACCTGACCGCGACCGGCGGATTCACGGAATGCCAGCGCATCGCGGCCCTGGCGAGTGCCGGGGGGATACGCTATGTCCCTCACGTCTGGGGCAGCGCCATCGGGC
>DASYWB010000272.1:0-3891 GCA_035936495.1 Thermomicrobiales bacterium | reverse complement strand
ACGTGCGCCACACCTTGATCGGCATAGGCGCGGAGTCCCGCGGCGATCTCCTCGGTTGACCCTCGCAATACCTTCGCCGGGTCCGGTGCCTCGGATGAGGCTTCTTCCTCCTCCGGCAGGAGATCAGGAAACGCCACGGTGACGCCGACGGTCACGGCCAGAGTGGCAGGGTCGCGTCCCATATCAGCACATGCCGCCTCCAACTCGCGCCGGCGTTGGGCTAGGAGGTTGGGCTGACCCAGCCAGGCGGTATTCCAGAGATCCGCGTGCTTGGCCGTGAGCCGCAGCATCCGCGGCCCGGAGGCGGCGATCAGGATAGGCGGTCCCGCCGGGCGCGGTCCGAGCGGCCGCAGCTCGGCGTTAGGTGCGCTGTAATAGGCGCCTCTGACATCGACATGGCCCTCGCGCAGCAATGGCCCGATGATTTCGAGTGCCTCCTCGAACCGGTCAGCCTTATGATCGAACGGGATTCCAAACGCGTCGAACTCCGGCTGATGCCAGCCCGCCCCTAGTCCCAGAATGAAACGACCGTCGCTCACCTCATCGAGCGTGCTGGCCATCTTGGCCAGCACGCTGGGATTCCGGAACGGAACGCACATCACCAGCGTGCCGAGCTCTATCCGCTCCGTCGCTTCAGCCAGGCCGGTGAGGACCGTCCAGACTTCCCAGGTGCCGCGCGTCTCCGCGTTCTCACCGAACCGGTAAAGCAGATGGTCGTAGCACCAGATAGAGTCCAGGCCAACCCGCTCCGCCGTCAGCGCTCGCTCGCGGATCTCCACGTAGCGTGGTGTTTGCCCCGTGTCGCCATCCTCCGACATCGGGAGGATCACACCGACTTTCATCCAGGTTCCCCTTCTTGACGGCGATGGTCCGCCAATGCGTTGATCATGAGATCGCTGTACGATCCGGCGATTGTTTCCAACTCACTCAACCCGAGCAGCCTGACCACACCCTCGAACTCGCTCTCGGCTTCCTCCGTCGCCCGACCGGTGGCTCTCGTCTCCGACTCCACGAAGCATCCCAATCCGTCGACATCGTCTAGGTGGATGCGCGTGTCGCCAATCCAGCGGGCCGTGCGCCGTTTCTCTGATCTTCAATTGGCCTCGAGGGACCGCGAAGTAGGTATCGACCTGGTGGAGGAAGACCGGCGCGGGGACAAGAGCCTGGACGTGTTGCCGAAATCTCGCTAGGTCGTTGGCCGAGCAACGGACCTTCAACTCTAGGTTGCGCGCCAGCGACGGCAGGGGCGGTTTCTCGTTCACGCGGCGAGCCTCCTCAATGACCGGTGAGCTACTCTAGACGGCCTCATCAGCGGCCGCAAGCGGGCACCAAGTGGTACCGTTGCCTACCGCCACGCTGACTCGTGCGCCACCGAGATCGCCCGGAGCATCGCCGTGCTGCCCCCATCGCCACCGCGCGTCCAAACCGATCAAGCCCAGAACGTTACAGGTAGTGACGGTCTCGAGCGCGGCGCGCCCGGTGACGGCCATCGAAGCTTCACCGCGATCTTCAGACTGAACGGGTTCCGTTTGCTTTGGGCGTCGCAGTTGGCGGGGGCGCTAGGTGAAGCGGTGGCTCAAGTCGCGCTGCCATTGTTCGTCTATCAGCTCAGCGGTTCCGCTCGCCTCCTCGGTCTCTTCTTCGTGCTCCAAACCTTGCCACGGGTGATCCTGGCGCCGGTCGCGGGCTTGCTCGCGGATCGGCTCGACCGGCGCCGGCTGATGTTGACGGCGGATATCGGCCGTGCTCTCACGGTCGCCGTCTTGCCGTTTGTGGATACGGTCTGGCCGGTCGCGGTATTGGCGGCACTGGTGGCGGTGGGGAACGCTATTGCCCGCCCGGCCGAGCTTGCCGCCGTGCCGATGCTGGCCGGGCCACGCCTCCTCGTCTCCGCTCTCGCGCTGATTCAGGTCAGCAATTCCCTGATTCGCGTCGTGGGACCGGCCCTCGGTGCTGGTATTGTCGCGATGGCCGGGCCGGCGCCGGCGTTCTGGGTGCAGATGGTCTGCTTCATCGCGTCGGCATCTCTCGTCTGGCGCTTGGTGCTGCCGGCCTCCGAGCCCCGTGCGACGACGATCGCGGCAGACGGGTCCGTTGCCGCCGCGCTGCGGACCGAGCTGCTCGCCGGATTGCGCGTCGTCTGGATCAATCGCATCGTCCGGGGCATCACCGCCGCCGAAGTTCTGTGGCAGGTGGTCGGTACCGTCTTTATCATTGGGCTCGTCGTCTATACCGAGGAAACGATTGTTCTTGGCGAACGCGCGGGCACTGTCTTCGCCCTCTTGACCGCGACGTTCAGCGCGGGTGCGGCGGCTGGCGCTATCGCCGGAGGGTGCTTGGAGAGCCGGATCGGGCGTCGCCGTCTCCTGGCGATTGGCTATCTCGCGCCTCTTTTCCTGTTGCCGGTTGGTTTGGTGCCGCCGTTACCCATGCTCTTTGGCTGCTGGTTCGCCCTTGGCTTTCTCGACGCCTGGGCCGTGATCGCGATGCAGGCCTACCTCGCTGAAGCGGTTCCGGACGCCCTGCGTGGGCGAATGTATGCCGCCTGGTCGGCCGTGCTCACGCTGGCCGGCGCGGTCTGGTACGGCCTGGTCGGGTGGGTCATTCCCGTGCTCGGCGCACCGCGCGTCTTCGTTCTCGCGGGGTTGATCGTTGGTATTGGCGGGCCACTCGCGCTGCTGCTCACTGGCGCGCTAGCGACCCTCCGGCACGACGCGGTTGCGCCCAGGCACGTATCCGCGTCTGGTTCCTAAGCGGCGGAGGGCGGGGCAGAGGAGTACAATGCCAGTCGGCCGCGCGCGCGGCACGATAGACGGCATAACGGTGGAGAGACGGCGGCATGAGTCCACTTCTTGGACGACGGAAGAGCACACGCGCCAAGAAGCGATTGGCGATGGATACGACCGCTGTCGGCGAAGGGACGGGCTGGCGGTTCACCCTGAAGGGTTCGCCGCGCCACTACGATGATGTCTTGCGGATCATCGAGTCAGGAGGCGGCCGCGTCTACTTCGGTGAGGCCCTGACCTACGAACGCGGTGCGGGTGTTGCGCTTTGGCGTGTCCAGGCGTCCGCCTTTGAGTGGCTGCCCGCGCTTTATGATTGGTGGGCCGAAGCCGAGCGGGTCGAGCCGGTCATCTCCGATTTCCACCTCTATCTGCCTCACGACCTCAAGTACCCTGCCCTCCATCTCCGCGACCACACTCCCCAAGAAGTCGAGGCCTTTATCAAGGAACACGCGCCTACCGACGCTCCACCGAAGGGGTAGCGCGATCCGGGAGTGATAGGTGACCGTAGTGGCAGCCGCAAATAGCGCGGCAAGCCTCTTGCGGGACTAACAGGAGCCGCTTAGTAAGTTGGTCGAGAGACCGCGACATCAAAGGAGAAGGCACCATGGCTAACACCCAGGGGCACCAAGTCCGGATCGAATACTGCACCTCTTGAGGATACCTCAAGCGTGCCGCCAGTTTGGCGGAGAACATTCTGCACGACTTCGACGAGAAGGTTTCGCCGGGTGTGACCATCGTCCCTAGTAGCGGAGGGGTCTTCGAGGTGAGCGTCGGCGATCAGCTCGTCTTCTCGAAGAAGCAGCTCGGCCGCTTCCCGGAAGAGAACGAAGTTGAGCAGCTCGTCGGCAAGGCGGTCGAGGCATAAGCCTTAGCCGATAGACGCAAGACGTAAGAGATGCGGAGAGGCCGGGGCGGCGTTTCGCCCTGGCCTCTCCGCATAGAGGTGGGTATTTATGAACTCTATCTTAGGTGGTATGGTCTGAGAACGGGCGCGTGGCCATCACTCGTTCCGACTCATTCAGCGTAAGCTCCGGCGGCGCGGCGGCTGGCCGCGCCCGCTCGCCGCTGGCGGCCCATGTCGTCGCCTGTCCCCCCCGGCCCGCCC
>DASYWB010000271.1:0-16799 GCA_035936495.1 Thermomicrobiales bacterium | reverse complement strand
CAGCGCCGCGCCCAGCTCGCCCTGAACCGTCCGCACGCCCCGCTGCAGTTGAGAGCCGGCAAAGTTGGAGCCATCATACGAGACGACTAACTGCAGCCGCTCGCGGTCCTCCACCGGGTCCAATTCCGGGGTCGCATTCATCACCATCCGCTACGATCACTCAACGAATTCGATAAGGACCATCGGCGCCGCGTCGCCACGCCGGGGGCCCATCTTCGATATCCGCGTGTAACCGCCCGAGACACCTTCGAATCGAGGGGCGATGACCTCGAAAAGTTTGAGCATGGCCGGCTCATGATCGATCCGCTGCATCACGAGATTGCGGTGATGCCGTGAATCCTCGCGGGCCGTGGTGACCAGCTTTTCAACAATGCCCCGCATCTCCTTCGCCTTGGCCTCGGTGGTCAAAATTCGCTCATGGAGAATGATGGAGATGGCGAGCTGGCGCAGCATCGCCTTCCGCTGAGCTGGATTCCGCCCGAATTTTCTTCCTGCCTTCTGGTGCCTCATCGCTCGTCATTCCCCCCAGCGGACCCGCCCACCGGCACCTCGTCACCGCGCAATGACGCGATGGCCTCCGCCACTTCCTGCGTTTCGACGTCCATATCCTCGTCGCCAGCCTCTGCCTCGTCCCATCCCGCCACGGAGAACGCTGGGACGTCACCTTCCGGTAGGTAGCCGTGCTCGGCGAGCTTTTCTCTCAGCTCGCCGAGCGATCGTGGTCCGAAATTTCGGATCGAGAGCAATTGGTCCGGGTCGAGGGTCAGGACCTGACCCACTTTGTCGATCGACCGGCTGCGCAGCGCGTTTAGCACGCGCGGCGACAGTCCCAGCTCGTTGAGCGGCTTGTTCTGCACTTCGTCGGAGATGAATGGGCTGGCAGCGGCGACGTCATCCCCGTCCTTACGAATAAAGTCGACAAAGACCCGCGCGTAATTCATCAGGATCTGCGCCGCTTCGGCGAGCGCGTCGTCGGGCTCGATCGTGCCGTCGGTCAGGATCTCCAGGATAAGACGATCATAATCGGTCTGCTGGCCGACACGAGTGGGCTCGACCACGAAGTTGACCCGCTGAATGGGCGTGAAGATGGCATCGATGGGGATCTCCCCGAGGGAGACGACCTCCGTCATCTCAGCAGGACGGTATCCGCGCCCGCGGGCAATCCAGAGATCCATGTCGAGCGTCGCGTCCGGTGACTCCATCGTGGCGACGGGGTGATCGGGGTTGATGACATCGACCTCGGAAGGCCACTCAATATCTCCGGCGGTCACGACCCGTTGCTCAGAGCCGTCCGCACGAGCATAGAGCTGCGCCCGGATCTCGCCGTTCATCTCGGTCATCCGCTTGAGACGGATACCCTTCAGATTCAGGACGACCTCGGTCACGTCCTCTCTGATGTTCGGAATAGACGAGAACTCGTGCCAGACGTTGTCCAGCCGGACCCGCGCGATGGCCACGCCTTCGAGCGAGCGCAGGAGGATACGGCGCAGGGCATTGCCCAGCGTGGTTCCGTATCCCGGCTCAAGTGGCTCAATTTGGTAACGGGAGTAGTTGAGCCCCTCTTCAATCTTGTCGATCTTGATCTGCGGATTATCCAAACGACTTCGCCTCCTCTGGGCCCGAACCGATCACGGAGAGACCATGAAGCGGCACATGATGTAATCGCAACCGGCATCGAGCGCTGCTTCACCCTACCGGCTGTAATGCTCGACGATCAACGCGTCATTGAATGCGGGCACGTCAATCTGCTCACGAAGTGGCAATTGCAACACCCGACCGCTCAGGTTGTTATTGTCCATCAATACCCAGTCGGGCGTGGATTTCGTGGCCAGAATATCTTGAAAATCCTTGAAGTAATCGAGAGTACGGCTCTCCGGCCGAACGTCGATCACATCGTTGGCTTTCACGAGAAACGATGGGATGTTCGTTTTTCGACCATTGACCCGGAAGTGACCATGGCGCACCAATTGTCGCGCCTGAGCACGAGAGTCACCAAAACCCATCCGGTAGACCACGTTGTCCAGCCGTGACTCGAGGATCTGGAGCAGGTTATCGCCCGTTACCCCCCCGCGCCTCACCGCCTCGGTGTAGTGCTTGCGGAATTGCGCCTCCAAGAGCCCATAGAACCGGCGCACCTTCTGCTTCTCGCGTAACTGCAAACCAAACTCTGAAGGCCGCCGTGACCGGCGCTGGCCGTGCTGACCGGGGGGAAAGTTCCTCGGCGGATTGCGCTGCACGATAGGGCACTTGGGGCCCTCGCATCGTGCCCCCTTCAGATAGAGCTTCATCCCCTCGCGCCGGCAAAGCCGGCACACAGGACCTGTATACCTCGCCATCTTCTCGATTAACCTCCTAAGTCTTCGTCATCATTAGTCCCGTCGGCATCCAGAAGGGGCGACGGGGATGCGCCCGATTATCTAGACACGCCGCCGCTTCGGGGGACGACAACCATTGTGAGGGATCGGTGTGGTATCGGTGATGGACACCACCTGGACGCCGCTCGCCTGCAAGGACCGGATGGCCATCTCACGGCCCGAACCCGGACCCTTCACGTACACGTCGACTTGGCGCAGCCCGTGCTCGGCCCCACGGCGTGCCGCTTGCTCAGCGGTCACCTGCGCCGCGTAGGGAGTGCTCTTCCGCGATCCCTTGAATCCGTTCCCGCCCGCGCTCGACCAGGCAATGGCATTGCCGGCGGGGTCCGTCAGCGTCACGATTGTGTTGTTGAACGTCGCTTGGATGTAGGCGCGCCCGCGGGGAATATTCTTCCGATCCTTACGTCGCACGCGTGTCCGCCCACGTCTTCCTTCTGCCATAGTCTCGCCTAACCTCCATCTTCACTACCACGGAGAAGCCGCTTCGCGGCTTCCCTCAATCCGCGTCCCTGTATTACCGGCCTGGCTTGCGGATGCCAATGCCTCGCTTCGGCCCCCTGCGGGTGCGGGCATTGGTCTTAGTGCGCTGCCCGCGCACCGGCATCCCCCGGCGGTGGCGCAGGCCACGGTAGCACCCGATGTCCATCAATCGCTTGATGTTCATCGAGACTTCACGCCGCAGATCACCCTCGACCCGCATCTCTTTGTCAATGATGTCCCGGAGGCGGATGACCTCCTCATCAGTGAGATCTCTGACGCGCGTATCGGGGCTAATGCCCGTCCGTTCCAGGAGCTGGTGACTCGTATGCAGGCCGATCCCATAGATATAGGTCAGCCCAATCTCAACCCGTTTTTCCCTTGGCAGGTCTACCCCTGAGATTCTCGCCACCGTCGACCCTCCACTGTCAAGTTCGTCTCACACCTAGCGCTGACCGCCGGCACGCCCCGCGCCTTGTCGGCCGGGCGATGCCTATCCTTGGCGCTGCTTATGTCGCGGATTCGTGCAAATGACACGCACCACGCGGTTTCGCCGGATCACTTTGCACCGTTCGCAGCGGGGTTTTACCGAAGCTGCTACCTTCATCACACGGCTCCCATCTTCTCTTAAGGTCATCACGCTGAGCACAATGTGACTCGCACATGATGACGACGCATGCCGGTCAGCATGCGCCACGACACACTAGTGTACCACCGCAATGGGCCGTTCTGTCAATATCGACGGCTCCCCGCCAGGCATGATGGCGACCGTATGCTCGAAGTGGGCCGACCAGGACCCATCCGCCGTGACCACGGTCCAGTTGTCTTCCATCACCCGCGTTGCTTCACCGCCGGCGTTGAACATCGGCTCGATCGCCAGCGTCATGCCCGCCCGGAGAACTGGCCCTTTGCGAGGGTCGCCATGGTTCGGAATATGGGGCTCTTCCCACATCTGGCGTCCGATCCCATGGCCCCCATACCCCTTGACGATGCCGTATCCCCGTTCACGCCCATAGGCTTCGACCGCGGCGCCGATCGCGCCGAGCCGGTTTCCCGCCACTGCCTGTTCAATGCCGATGGAGAGCGCCACTTCCGTATCCGCCAACAGCCTGGCGATCTCGGGATCGACGTCGCCGACGGCATAGGTCCACGCGGAATCTCCATGGAAGCCGTCGACGATTGCGCCGATATCAACCGAGATGATGTCGCCGGGACGGAGCGGACGCTTGGACGGAATGCCGTGGACGATCTGATCATTCACGGAGGCGCAAATATGCCCAGGGAAACCGTGATGACCGAAGAAATTGGACGTCGCTCCATGTTCCCGAATCGTGTCCCGGGCGATCTCATCCAGATCCAGCGGAGTTACGCCTGGCGCAATTGCCGCCTCGATCCGCTGATGGACCTCAGCAACGACTCGTCCCGCAGCCCGCATTGCCTCAATCTCTCGACGGTTCTTGATCGTGATCGCCATCGCTACTCCTGAACCGCCACTCCGGCCAACCGGTCGCGGCGCTCGGTTACCGCCCGCGCGATGGCATCTGAGACTTCATCGATCGGTTGATCACCATCAACCTCGACCAGCAGGTCCCTCTCCCTGTAGAAGGAGAGCACCGGCGCCGTCTGCTCGAAATACAAGGCCAATCGTCGCTTGATCGGCTCCGGCCGATCATCCTCTCGCTGGATCAGCGACCCTCCGCATTCGTCGCAGAGACCCGTTTGTCTCGGCGGATTGAACACCTCGTGGTAGGTTGCCCCGCACCCGGCGCAGACGCGCCTACCCGCCAAGCGCGCCACGAGACGTTCCATCGGTACGGATAACTCGATCACCGCGGTGATCCGCTCCGATCGCTCCTCGAGCAGGTCCTGAAGGCCCTCGGCCTGTGGCATGGTCCGGGGAAAGCCATCGAAGAGCGCTCCCTCCACCGCACCATCCTCTGACCGAAGGGCGGCTAGCGCCTCGAGCCGCTCACCGACGAGTTGAACGGTCAGGTCGTCGGGAACGAGATCGCCCCGATCGTAGATCGCTTGGATCTGGTTCCCTAGGGATGTCCCGTCCGCGATCGCGGCACGGAACAGGTCGCCGGTCGAGAGGTGTTGGAGATGTAGGCGCGGCGCCAGACGCGCCGCCTGGGTTCCCTTACCAGACCCCTGCGCTCCCATGAGGATAACGTGCACGATGACAGCTTTCCGCTTTCTGCCATCAGCCACTCCCGACGACACCGTGGGTCAGGAGAAGCACGGGCTGACGGCTAATGGGTGATGGCTGAACTACCCGATGAACCCTTCGTAGTTGCGCATCATCAGTTGCGCTTCCAACTGCCGCATCGTGTCGATAGCGACACCGACGACGATCAGCAGCGAGGTGGAGCTGAGGAGGAGCGTCTGCACACCGGTGATCTCGGCGGCGATGTAGGGCATGATCGCCACCACGCCGAGGAAGAGCGCCCCGATCAAGGTGATGCGGGTAAGCACGCGCTGCAGGTACATCGCCGTATTCCGGCCAGGGCGCACACCAGGGACGAACGCTCCCTGGCGCTGGAGGTTTTCCGGGATCTTCTGCTGCTGGAAGATGACCATGGTGTAGAAGAACGTAAAGCCGACCACCATGAAGAAGTAGATCAGGTTGTACTGAAAGGTGTTCGGCTGAAAGAACCGCGTCATCCAACCGGCCACGTCTCGGACCGTCGCGCTGTTCGAGCTCTGCAGGAAGCTCGCCACCATGCCGGGAAAGACCATGATGCTCACGGCGAAGATCAGCGGGATCATCCCCGCCGAATTCACCTTGAGCGGAATGTGCGTGGTGTTGCCCCCGTAGACGCGCCCGGCCCGGACGCGCTTCGCGTGGTGCACGGGAATCCGCCGCTGCCCCTCGTTCACCAGCACCACGCCGACAATCGTGAGGAGTCCAATTGCCAAGAAGAAGACGATCCCGATCACGTTGCCGGCGAAGCTATCCCCGGCGAAGAGGCGACCAACTGATCCCGGCATCGACGCGACGATGCCTCCGAAGATGATGATCGAGATCCCGTTTCCGACACCGTTCTCCGTAATCAGCTCACCGATCCAGACCAGCAGCATGGTGCCGGCGGTCATCGACATCAGGATCGCGACAGTGGGCAGGAACGTGTCGCTGTCAAAGAGTCCGAAGCCTTCGATGAGGGTCCCGGTGCCCGCCGCATTCGACTGCCGGGCGAACAGCAGCGCCTGCCCATAGCCCTGCAACAGCGCCAGCGGAACGGTCAGCCAGTGCGTGTACTGGTTGATCTTATTCCGTCCCTGTTGTCCTTCGTTCGACAGCTCCGTGAGCCGGGGCACGATCGGCGTCATCAACTGCATGATGATCGACGCCGTGATGTACGGGTAGACGCCCAGCGCGGCCACCGAGAAGTTGGCCAAGCCGCCGCCCGAGAACAAGTTGAACATGCCGAGAAGCTGGCTGTTTTCAATGAAGTCCCGCAGCGCCTCCCGATCCACGCCCGGGATGGGGATGCTGGCGATAAAACGGAAAACGACCAGCATCGCCAGCGTGAAGAGAATCTTCCGGCGGAGATCGGGAATCTTGAAGGCGTTGACGACAGCCTGCAGCATCGGTTACTCCTCGTCCCGGCGCGCTGCCAGAGCCTCGGCCCGGCTTGGCCTGCCGACCTTGCCGACCCGCGACTCCTTGAGGTCACGGTCGAGCGGCAGGCGCCGGCTCCGAGGCCGGGCGGTCACCCAGCGATCGCTCCGCTCCAGCGTCTCGACGTTTCCTCCAGCGGCCTCGATGCGTTCTTTGGCACCCGCGGAATAAGCATGAACACGGATGGTCAAGGCCCTGTCGAGATCGCCGTTGCCAAGCACCTTGACGGGGAATTGCACGCCCCGAATCAACCCGTGCTCCGCGAGCACGTCCGGCGTGATCGGACCATCGACCGCGAGGTCGTTCAGCCGGTCGATATTGACCGTCTCCCACGGCGTCTTATATCTATTCGTGAACCCGCGCTTGTACGGCATTCGCTGCTGGATCGGGAGCTGTCCGCCCTCGAAGCCGCGGCGTATCTGCCCGCGGGCCTTCTGGCCTTTCGTCCCGCGGCCAGCCGTCTTTCCCCGGCCACTGCCATGTCCGCGGCCGAGTCGCTTCTTACTGGTGTTTGCGCCGCGATTGGGACGCAGATCGTCAAGTGTCAGTGGCATCGTGGTCCTCTGCTTTCTCCAAACATCCCGCTCGCTCGAGACCAGCTTATGACTCGGATGGAATTTCTTCCACTCTGAGGAGGTGGCTCACCTTCCCGACCATTCCCCTAATCGAGGGGTGATCCGGACGCTCCACGGTCTGATGGAGTCTCCGCAACCCGAGCGCGCGGACCGTTCGCCCCTGATCGCCAGGGCGACCGATCGTGCTGCGGATCAGTGTAATCCGCAGCATTCCACTCTCCGTGACAGGCATACTACTCATCCGGGGTCTCCTTCACCGCGTCGGCCCGGCGTGGTTGGCCGCCTCCGCGCCCGCCGCGGCCAGGCTGGGCTCCACGACCACGTCCCGCGGGAGCGGAACGTGGTCCCTCTGCCGCCGGTGGCCGTCCCGCGCGGGCCGGAGATTCACTAGTCGATGCTCGCGAGCCCGACGCGGCCGCACGCTCTTCGGGGGTAGGGTAAGGTCGGCGCAGACCGCCCCGGCGGCGACGCCGTGCCTGCACGTCCTCGGCCGATTCCAGCTCCTGCAGCGCTCTCAGGGTGGCGCGAACGACATTGACCGGGTTGTTGCTCCCCAACGACTTGGTGAGAATATCCTTGATGCCGGCCGCCTCGAGGACCGCGCGCACCCCTCCACCCGCGATCACGCCCGTCCCCGGCGCCGCGGGCTTGAGCATCACGGTGGAGGCGCCAAACGATGTCTCGACTGGGTGCGGGATGGTGGTCCCATCGATCGGGACCGTGATCATGTGCTTCTTGGCGGTCTCGACGCCCTTCCGGATCGAATCGGGTACCTCGCCCGCCTTCCCCATCCCCGCGCCGACACGGCCTTTGCCGTCTCCTACGACGATCATGCTGCCAAAGCTGAAGCGTCGACCGCCTTTGACCACCTTCGAGACACGGTTGATCTGAACGACGCGCTCCTCGAACTCACCGCCTTCGTCGCCGCCCCGGCGCCGGGATCCGCGGTCTTGATTACGATCCATCATTTCTCCCTATTCCACTATTCCGCGTCCGCGGCGCCGATCTCGTGACCGGGGCACATGTGCCGCCTAGTCACCCGGCGAACACCTCAAAATTCTAAGCCGCCCTCGCGGGCCCCGTCCGCTACCGCCCGGACCCGGCCGTGGTACAGAAATCCACCGCGGTCGAACACCACCGCGCTATACCCCGCGGCCTTCGCCCGTTCAGCGATAACTTCGCCGACCGCCTTGGCTCGTGCGACTTTCGCCGGGCCCTCACCGACGCGGTCCAAGACTTCCTGCTCCAGATCCGACGCGGCAACCACCGTGTGCCCCGCGGTGTCATCGATAACCTGGGCGTAAATGTGTGCTGACGACCGGAAGACGTTGAGCCGGGGGCGCCGAGGCGTCCCGTGGACCTTCGCTCGCACTCGCACATGTCGCCGTTTTCGTGGGCTCAGTGCCCTTCGCCATTTGAGTCGCGCCATGACCGCCGCTCCTGCTTCTATGCCAACGTCATCTCGCCTCGCGGGCGACGATCATGCTCCGATCGCCGGCAAACGAGGCGAAGACCCATCGAATGTTACTTCGCCTTACCGGCCTTACCAGCCTTCCGGCGGACACGCTCCCCGGCGTACCGCACGCCCTTACCCTTGTAGGGCTCAGGCGGGCGCGTGCCCCGGATCCGAGCCGCTTCTTCGCCTACCAATTGCTTATCGATCCCATTGACCGTGATCCGGGTGAGCCCGTCCAACGTGTACGAGATGCCATCGGGTGGCACCATCCGCACGGGG
Source organism: Thermomicrobiales bacterium (assembly GCA_035936495.1). Lineage (GTDB taxonomy): Bacteria > Chloroflexota > Chloroflexia > Thermomicrobiales > UBA6265 > DASYWB01. The sequence goes on along the minus strand of DASYWB010000271.1, from coordinate 8,015 downwards.
TGCGAGTAACCCACGTTGAGCACCAGCGTCTTGCCGTCCATCGAAGCCCGGTAGCCAACGCCCTGGATCTCAAGCTCCTTCTTGAAGCCGTCCGTGACGCCAATCACCATGTTGTGGACGAGCGTCCGGGTCAGACCGTGCAGCGACCGGTGCTCGCGCTCGTTGTCGGGGCGTGAGACGGTCAGCGTTCCATTCTCGCGCTCAAACCGCATGTCCCGATCGAACTGGGCGTCGAGCTGCCCCTTCGGCCCCTTGACCACCACCCGATTCTCGGCATCGATTTGGACATCCACCCCGGCTGGCACCTCTATTGGCCGCAACCCAATGCGTGACATAGTCGTTCCTCCTCCCGGCTACCAGACGGTGCAGAGCACCTCGCCGCCGATTCCCCGCCGTCGTGCCTCATAGCCGGTCATCACCCCTTGCGGCGTGCTGACCACGGCAATCCCGAGCCCGCTTCGCACCCGGGGAATGCGATCCTTGCCGGCATAGACGCGAAGCCCCGGCTTGCTGACCCGCTTAATCTCACGAATCGAGTGGCGCTTGTCCGCACCATATCGAAGCATCACCTTCAACTGATTCTGAGGCCGCTTCTCGATGACCTCGAAGTCAGCGATGTAGCCCTCTTCTTTCAGAATCCCGGCTATCGCGACGAGCACTTTCGTCGCCGGCATCGTTGTCTCGTTGTTGCGCGCCATCCCCGCGTTGCGGATGCGCGTCAGCATGTCACTGATCGGATCATTCACACTCATTGCATCGTCTCTCCGATGACCGCCCCTGGGCGGCTAGGTGGCCGCGTCGATTACCAGCTCGACTTCGTCACGCCGGGCAAGCGCCCGACCGAGGCCAGCTCGCGGAAGCAGATCCGGCATGTTCCAAACTTTCGCATATACGCCCGACTGCGTCCGCAGAGGCGGCAGCGGTTGACGTGCCTGACCTGGAACTTTGGCGGCCGTTGTGACTTGACGATAGATGATGTCTTTGCCATGCGTCTCCATCCTCCACTTTCCGATGCGGGCCGCGCTAGACCTGGCCCTGTTGTTCACTCCTGGCGAAGGGCATTCCGAGCAGCGTCAAGAGCTGCCTGCCCTCCTCGTCGTTCTTTGCACTGGTGACGATGCTCATCTCAAGCCCGCGCGTGCGGTCGATGCGGTCATAGTCGATCTCGGGGAACGCCAACTGCTCCTCGAGGCCCAGCGTGTAATTGCCACGGCCGTCAAAACTATTCGGCGAAACGCCCCGAAAGTCCCGGATGCGCGGTAGGGCAACCGAGACCAGGCGGTCCAAGAACTCATACATGCGGGGACCGCGCAGCGTCACCATCGCCCCGATCGGCATTCCCTCACGCAGCTTGAATGCCGCGATGGACTTCTTTGCTCGCGTCACCACGGGCCGCTGACCGGCGATGGTGCTGAGGTCCTCCACCGCCGCGTCGATGGCCCGGGGATTCTGGACGGCCTCACCAAGGCCCACGTTGATGACGATCTTTTGCAGTTTCGGCACCTGCATCACATTCTTGTAGCCGAACGTCTCCATCAGCGCCGGAACGATTTCGGCGCGATAGCGCTCGCGCAGCCGAGGGGGGGGATATTGCCCTTCTCCACCGCGGCGTTAGCCTTTTCCGCGGGGGGTGGGTTGGCGCCACGCCCCCGCGGTGCGGCCTGCGCCGACTTGGCTTCACTGGCACCTCGCTTTGGCGGCGCCTTCTTGCGATCCGTCATGACCAGTATCTCCTCGATGTCGAAATCATCTGCTGTCTGGCGATCCCGCCTGGTCCGCGCCGCCCGTTGCGACGCACTCAGGCCGCCACTATGCTAAGCGCCTGTCCACCATCTTCTCGTCGCGATCCAGCTACTGACCTGCCGGACGCGGAACCGTCGCGTCGCATCTCTTGCAGTACCGCTCGTTCTTACCATCACTGCCCGGGCGGACCCCCACGCGCGTCGCCTCGCCACACGCGGGACAGATAAGGCGCACGTTCGAGACGTGGAGAGGCGCCTCTACCTCGACAATGCCGGCCTGGCGGGCACGACCCCGGCGCAAGTGCTTCTTGACGATGTTGACGCCTTCAATCACCACGCGGTCCCGCTCGATCAGATTCAACCGGACCGTGCCACGCTGGCCGGCATTGCGACCACTAGTGACGAGGACCGTATCACCACTCCGAATCTTCCTCATGCTCTATCCTTTCGCGCCGCCCGCGCCCAGCCGCTATAGGACCTCGGGCGCCAGTGAGACGATCCGCATGAACTGACGTTCGCGCAGCTCACGCCCCACGGGGCCAAAGATTCGCGTTCCGCGTGGAGCGCCCTGCGGATTGATCAATACCGCCGCGTTGTCGTCAAACTTGATATGACTACCGTCCGCCCGGCCATACTCCTGAGCGGTGCGTACGATGACGGCCCGCACGACTTCACCCTTCTTCACGGCGGCATTGGGCTGCGCCTGTTTGACCGACGCGATAATCGTATCGCCGACGCTTCCGAACTTGCGCGCGGAGCCGCCCAGGACCCGGATACACATGATCTCCCGGGCTCCACTATTATCCGCTACCCGAAGCCGGGTCTGTTGCTGGATCACCGTCCCGTCCCCTCATTCTTGCCCGCCGCACCCGATCCTCCGACCGGTGACGAAGCGGCGAAATACGCTTGCATCCGCGCTATTCAGTCGCCAGAGACGATCTAGACCTGAACCGCCCGCTCGATAACTTCTCGCACGATCCACCGCTTCCGCTTGGAGAGCGGCCGCGTCTCCTCGATCCGGACCACGTCCCCAGGCCGGCAATTGTTCCGCTCATCATGCGCCATAAACTTGCTCGTCCGGGTAATCCGCTTGTGATATAGGGGATGGCGCTTGACGTAGTCGACGGCGACCACGACGGTCTTATCCATCTTGTCGCTTACGACGCGGCCGACCTTCTGCGTCCGTGGTGGCTGCTGCCGCACGATCACGCCCTCCGTCGTGGCCTCGCCTCCCGTGGTCGCTGTTGCATCAGACATCGTTCGTTCTCACTCTCACTCCTCGCGCGTCCACCAGCCACTATCCGGCGCGGCGGCGCTTCTTCCGTAACGGCTGCCCCGCATCCAAGGCCGCGTCCATGCTTCGCTCGGTCCGAATCGTGTGAATGCGGGCGATACTCTTCCGGATCTCGCGGATTCGCGCCGTCTCGGACAGCTTACCGACCGCCTCGTCGAAACGCCGGTCCCGCCACTCTCCGTGAAGGCTATCCAACTGCCCCTCCAGCTGCGTATCGTCCAGGGCCCGCAATTCGGTTGCTTTCACGCGGATACCTCCTCGGCAGTTGCCGGCGCGCCCGGATGCTCACGGACGACCGTCCGGCACTTCATCGGCATCTTCATCGCCGCGCGCTTCAGCGCCTCTTCGGCCTGATCGTGCGGGACACCGGCGACCTCGAACAGGAGGCGGCCTGGCTTGACCACGGCCACCCAATACTCCGGGTTCCCCTTACCGGAACCCATCCGCGTCTCGGCCGGCTTCTGGGTGACGGGCTTGTCCGGGAAGATCCGGATCCAGACTTTCCCGCCACGCTTCAAGTAGTTCGTAATCGAACGCCGAGCCGCCTCGATCTGGCGGCTAGTGACCCAGGCCGGTTCGACCGCCTGCAGCCCAAAATCACCAAAGGCCATCGTCGAGCCGCGGTAGGCCTTGCCCGTCATCCGCCCGCGCATCATCTTGCGGTACTTTGTCCGCTTTGGCATTAACATCGTCGTCGCTCCGCTCCGGGCATTCAGCTATCAGCCGTCAGCCATCAGCTTCCCCTGCCGGCAAACCTACCGGCTCCATCTGGCTCGGCGCTATCAGCCGGAAGCCGGTGACTGATAGCCGACCGTTGTCCGCTAGTCCGCCGGCATCGCCGCCAGGTCCGCCGTCAGCGTCGCCTCGGTGACCTGGGTGCGCTCCGGCAGCACGTCACCGTTGTAGACCCAGACCTTGACCCCGATCCGGCCGTAGGTCGTGTGAGCGTGGACCACGGCAAAATCGATGTCGGCCCGCAGCGTGTGCAGCGGCACGCGGCCGTCCATCTCGGTCACCGTTCGGCTCATCTCCGCGCCGCCGAGTCGGCCAGAAAGACGAATCTTGACGCCCTTCGCACCGCGCCGCATGGCTTGCTGCACGGCGTGCTTGATCGCGCGGCGATAGGCGACACGCCGGGCAATCTGCTCCGCGATACTCTCCGCGATCAAGCGGGCGTCGGTCTCGGGGACCTTGATTTCCTCGATGCGGAGGTGGATCTTCTTGCCCAAGTCCTTCTCGAGGAGTTGCCGGATTCGCTCAACGTTCGCGCCCTGCTTCCCAATGACGATCCCCGGCTTGGAGGTGAAGATCGCGACATCGACTTTGTTCGCGGCGCGCTCCAGCTCAATCCGGGAGATGCCGGCTCGGGCCAGCTCCTTCATGATCAGCCTGCGAACCTTGAGATCCTCATGCAGTTGCTCGGTGTAGTTTCGATCCGCGTACCACTTCGACTCCCATTCGCTGACGATTCCTAAGCGGAATGCAATAGGGTTGACTTTGCGTCCCATTAGCGCTGCTCCTCCCGATCCTCGGCGACCACGGTGATACTGCAGGTGCGCTTGATGATGCGGCCCACACGCCCCCGCGCCTTGGGCTTAAACCGCTTATACGAAGGTCCATCGTCGGCGTAGATCGATTTGATCCAGAGATCCTCCGGATCGAGGTCATAATTATTCTCGGCGTTCGCCGCCACCGACTTCAGCAGCTGCTCGACGTCCGTCGCGGTCTTATTCGGCAAGAACTTCGCGATCGATATCGCTTCCATCACGCGCTTACCACGAACGGCGTCGACCACGAGTCGCGCTTTCCGCGGCGAGCAGCGAATCCGCTTTGCACTCGCGGTTACTTCCATCGTTCCTCGTCCCCTCTCATCTCACCATGCTCGCCGCATCGCTACCAGCGGCTAACGCCGGGCCCGCCGGTCGGCATCCTTACCATGACCCCGGAACGTCCGAGTCGGCGCAAATTCCCCTAGGCGGTGCCCCACCATCTGTTCGCTGATGAAGATCGGCACATGCTGTCGGCCATTATGGATGGCCACGGTATGCCCGATCATCCCGGGGAAGACCGTCGATGCCCGCGCCCATGTCCGGATCACTCGGCGGTCGTTCGACCGGTTCAACGCCTCAATTTTCTGCATCAACTTCGCGTCGATGTATGGTCCCTTTTTCGAAGATCGAACCACTTGCGCTCCCCCGAGCTCACTCGCTCTCTCGACATGATCGCGGCCTCTCCCGCGCCTCTCCACTGTGAAGCGCCCCGCTGGCGCCTTCGTTACCGGCTCCGCCCACGCGTTGTCCGCTTCCGGATGATCATCCCATCCGTGCGCTTGCTATTACGCGTCCGTTTGTGAACCGGCTTGCCCCACTTGGATTTCGGCTGGCCGCCAATCGGCGCCTTACCCTCACCACCACCGTGCGGATGGTCGCGCGGGTTCATCGCCGAGCCGCGAACAGCCGGGCGCCTGCCCATGTGCCGGCTCCGGCCGGCTTTGCCGATCTCGATGTTCTCATGATCTACGTTACCGACTTGTCCAAGCGTCGCCATGCACTTGAGGTTGATCAACCGCACCTCGCCAGACGGCATCCGTACCTGCCCATAGGTGTCCGACTTGGCCATCAACTGAGCGGAGGTGCCGGCTGATCGCACCAACTGGCCACCGCGGCCCGGATACAGCTCAATATTGTGGATCTGCGTGCCGGTCGGGATGCGCGCGAGCGGCAACGCGTTTCCGGTGCGGATGGGTGCGTCAGGACCCGCGACGACTTCGTCACCGACCTTGATGCCGAGCGGCGCCAACATATACCGCTTCTCGCCGTCGACGTAGAACAGCAGTGCAATGCGGGCGGAGCGGTTTGGGTCGTACTCGATCGCAGCGACCTTCGCCGGCACCCCGACCTTGTTCCTCTTGAAGTCGATGATGCGATAGAGCCGCTTGTGGCCACCTCCTTGGTGGCGGGTGGTGATTCTGCCCCGGTTGTTCCGCCCGGCGTGCTTCTTGAGCGGTTCCGTTAGGCTCCGTTCCGGTCGCTTGCGCGAGACATCCTCGAACACGCTGACACTCATCGAGCGACGTCCAGGAGAAGTTGGCTTGTACTTACGAACTGGCATATCCGTCTCCTTCCCCAGGGACTACAAGTCGAACGGATCGAGTGATTGGCCGGCCGCCAAGGTCACGTACGCCTTCTTCCAGCCGGGCGTTTGGCCCTCAATCCGACCACGGCCCCGTCGTATCGCCCGGGATTTCGTCTTAGGCTTGACGTTCAATGTATTGACGGCCTTCACCTTGACATTGAACGTCTTCTCGACGGCCTCCCGGATCTGAATCTTATTTGCGTCCGGGTCCACCTCGAAGGTGTACTGGCCGACCGTCATCAACTCCGTGTTCTTCTCGGTAATGAGGGGACGCCGCAAGACGTCCTCCATCCGCAACCCAGCCATCGCTATTGTCCCTTCGCCGGTTGAGCGACACTCTCGCCCCCGAACACGTGCCGCTGCTTCCGACGCAGCCGCTCGATCCGCGCCTGGCGGAATGGTCCCGGAGTCCGCGCGGCCCCTTGCAATGCCCACAGCCCCTCGACGACCGGTATCGCCTCCTCCATGATGACCAGCCGCTCATACTTCAGCACGTCGCGTACGTTGAGCATCGGGGCGGTGACCACCTCAACGTCTTGCAGGTTACCGGAGGCCCGGTAGACCGCCTCCGCCGCCGCCTTATCCGCCACCGCGATCAATATCGATCGTGAGGCGGGAAGACGCTCGAGCAGCTGCCGCATGGCTTTGGTACGCGGTTCGATGGCGGTCAATCCCCGCATGACGACGAGGCGGTCGTCGCGCAGTTTCGCGGACAGGGCGGAACGAATGGCCAAGCGCCGCATCTTACGCGGCATGGCCTGCCGGTAACTCCGCGGATGCGGCCCCCACACGACGCCGCCACCCTTCCACTGAGGCGCACGAATCGAGCCCTGCCGTGCTCGCCCCGTCCCTTTCTGGCGATACGGTTTGCGGCCACCGCCGCGGACTTCACTGCGGGTCTTCGTGTTGTGCGTCCCCTTTCGGGCATTCGCGAGCTGGCGTAATAGCGCCTGGTGCATGACCGCGATGTGCGGCTCCACGTTCCAAACGGTATCGTCGAGATCGGTGCTCCCAACTACCTCGCCATGTGTGCTGTAAACGTCTACTTGCATGTCTCGCGCTCCGCATTAATGTATCGGTCAATCAGTACGCCGGCCGCTACTTTTTCGCCGGCGCGCCTTTGACGGCACGACGCACAATGACCAAACCCTTATTCGGACCGGGCACCGAGCCCTTGATCAGGAGCAAGTTCCGCTCCGGATCGACCCGCATCACCTCAAGACGCTGCACCGTCACGCGCTCGTGCCCCATGTGTCCGGCCATCCGCATACCTTTGAACACCCGGCCGGGCGTCGCGCTGGAGCCGATCGAGCCCGGGGCGCGATGCCGGTCAGACTGACCGTGGGTTTTCGGTCCACCGCGGAACCCATGACGCTTGACGCCGCCCTGGAATCCCCGCCCCTTCGACGTTCCAGTTACATCGACGAGATCACCAACTCCGAACGTGTCCGCCGTCAATACTTGGCCGACGGAGAATTCCGAGACGTCGTCGGCCTTCACCTCTCGGAGGCTCTTGGACATGAATCCGCTGGCCCGGCGGTGCCCCTGCTCAGGGCGATTTAGGCGCTTGCTCAGTCCGAAGCCAAGCTGCACGGCTTCATAGCCGTCCCGTTCCTTGGTTCGGACCTGCGTCACCACGCAGGGTCCGGTCTCGACCACCGTGACGGGGTGAACCAAACCGGCCTCATCGAAAATCTGCGTCATCCCGAGCTTTCGCCCGATCAACCCTTGAATCATTGGCTCTCCTCTACGAGCTATCAGCCGTCAGCTTCCAGCAATCACGCCCTTGACGCTGAAAGCCCTGACTGGACTCGCCGTCATGCCGCCCGCCGTCAGATTTCGTC